>JAKLIS010000005.1 GCA_022709485.1 Elusimicrobiota bacterium
TGAGAAAATGCGCCCACGTTTTTGAGTACGCCGTGTTGGCCATTTTGTGGATCAATGCTTGGAGGAAAACCTGGAAAGGCCGGGATTATGGCGCGGCGGTGGGATGGAGCGGAGTGGCATGCGTCTTGTACGCGATTTCAGATGAGATTCATCAAGCTTTTGTTCCGGGGCGCGGCCCTTCTTTAAAAGATGTTGTAATCGACTGCGCGGGAGTTGTTTTGGGGATATTCTTATTCTCCGTATTGTTAAAATGGAGGCAATCCAAAAATTTAGGATGAAAATGTCTATAAAGTTTATCGCCATCATGGGTTTGGGCCTCATATTTTTGGGCTGCGGACCTGGAACAAAGTTCAATCAGGCGCAAAAACTGGAGAAAAAGGGTAAACCCTACCGGGCTTGGGAAACTTATCAGGAGTTCGTGGCGCGTTATCCCACCCATGAAAAAGCGCCGGAAGCGTTGTTCCGGGCCGGTTGGCTGGCCCAGAAATATTTAAATGACTGTTTTGCCGCCAACACTTTTTTTGAGCGCGTGATGGAACAGTATCCCCAATCCGATCCTTGGGCCAAAGCGGCCTCCATGCAAAAATTAAATTGTCCCGATTATTTTCCTTTGATCCCCGGAAGCCGGTGGGTGGAAGGAGACAGGGAATCCAGCGGACAGATTGCCCGGACGGAGATTACCTGCAACGCTCTGGGCCGTAGCCACCGGGCTCTTCCCTCGGAGAGCGGGACGCTCGTGTTTGCGTATTTCGCTGGAGGAAAGCAATTTAAAACCAATAGCAAGGTGTATCGAAAAACAGAAGGGGAGCTGCTGGAATATTCGTCGGAAGACGACCCGCGGTTCAAAACCATCCTGAAATGGCCCTTGAGCGCGGATCAAAAATGGACGACACGGGCGGATGAAAAATCTTTTCATTATGAAGTGAAAGAGGCCGGGATAACCGTCAAAGTTGTGGCCGGCGAATTTAAAAATTGCGTCAAGATTGGATCTTTCGCGGAAGGATCGGGAGGGGTCGTGACAAACGAATACTACGCTCCCAACGTGGGACGGATTTTAAAAACTATATCCACGTCATCCGGAGAAACGCGGGTAACCGAGCTTCTCTCTTATGATGTCAAAGAATTCTCAGGAATCGCCGGGGAGTCCAACGCTTCAACTCAAAAAGAAAAGGGGAAAGAAAAATGACGCAACTCACCTTTGATGTTCCTCTCCCCAATGAAACCAACCCGAAAGAACTCGCCGAGGACCTTTCGGAGAGCCAGCAAAAAACGTCCTGGTATAAGGGGCGGGTTTTATCCCATTCCTCCATTTATCTTTATAAGACCTGCCCTCAAAAATGGAAATTTCGATATATAGACAAAGTCCCTGAAAAGCCTCGGTCCTTTTTTTCGTTTGGAAAAAGCGTGCACGCCGGGCTTGAATATTTGTTTTCCGGCGTGAAAGACGGAATTCCCACCATCGAAGAACTTCTGGCCAATTTCCGCGCCAATTGGTTGAGAGACGGGTATGAGAGCCCCCAACAGGAAAAATGGTTTTTCCAAGAAGGGGAGCGGATCATTCGGGGTTTCTATGGCAAACACAAAGACGAATTAAAAAAGGTTTTCCAAGTTGAATTCAAATTTACCGTCGATATTGAAGGGGTGCCTGTGATGGGATATATCGATAGAATTGACTCCACGCCCTCCGGAGGCTTGGCTATTTTGGACTATAAAACCGGCAAGGCGTTTGACCGTATTCGAGTGAGGCAAGAGCCCCAGCTTACACTTTATCAGATGGCTGTTAAGAAGCTTCTGGGAAAAGAAGTGGAGACAGTGGGGCTGTACCATTTGAATACGTTAACGGCCCACGTGGTTCCGGCCCACACCGCCCAGCAGGAAACAGATGTGGTTCAAGGGGTGTTACTCGCGGCGAAAGGAATCAATGAAAGCAAATTTGACCCGAAACCGGAGCAAGGGGGGCAGTGTCAGTGGTGCGATTATCTTCAGATTTGCCCCGCCTTTGCGGGAAAGAAAGGGACCCGTGCCTTTGAGGTTCCCGCCCCGGATTCCCTGGCGGAATTGGCCGACCGTCTGGGACGGCTCGACGCCAAAATCCAGGAGCTCCTTAAAAGTCGAGATGAAGTGGAGAAATCCATTTTGAGCCGATTGTCGGTAAAAAATGAAAAGGAAGTGGAAGGGAAATATTTTTCCGTTATTCATAAACCGGCAGACGAGCCCAACGGAAAAATACTTTTTTCCCAACCGCGGGAGAAAAAGCCATGAAATCATTCACCGATTACCTTTGGTTTAACACGGCCAATCGCCGGGATTTAGTAAATATCACAGAAGAACTTCAAGAACGAGTGAAGAAATCAAAAGTGATGGAGGGCTTATGCTTGGTGAGCGCCATGCATATCACGGCCGCCATTTGGGTCAACGATGAAGAAACCGGCTTAAAGCAGGATCTTATGGAATGGCTTGAGAAATTGGCTCCGGTTAACCCCGGTTACCGGCACCATCGAACGGGCGAAGATAATGGCGACGCTCATTTGAAAAGAACGCTGGCTCATCATCAGGCCGTTCTTCCCATTACTGAAGGAAAACTAGACTTGGGGCCCTGGGAGCAGATTTTTTACTTGGAGTTTGATGGACGCCGCCGGAAGCGCGTGGTTGTCAAAATTATTGGGGAGTAGAATGGCGGCAAACAAAAAGGTTTTAAAACGGGTGATTATCGGGGTGGCGATTTTATTGGCCGCCCTTTTTCTTTTCTGGAGATATGGAACAGAAAAGAAAGCTCCCGTAAAGGCGTCTGACGGGGTCGCAGCGCCTGGCGTTCAATCAAGCACCGAAGCGGCGATTGTTTTGCCGGAGCCTCTCACGCCTGTTCCAACCATCACTCCGGTAAAAACACCGAAGGCGGCGCCCCTTCCCTCTAAACCCAAACCCGCCGCAAAAGCGCCGGCGGATGCGGACATGGCTCCTCCGCCCGTCGAACTGCATAAAGAACTTATCCCAAAAGATATCGCGATCGTCCGGTTTTATTATGGCCAGCCGATAACAGGTCCAGCCGCCGCCATGGAATTTGAAATAAACGGGTCGGGTTTTACCGCGGAATTTGAAAAGATGATCACGGTCAAATCCGGCCACCCCAAGATTTCGCTTAAAAGTTTAAATCTCGTCACGCCCAATCAGATCCATGGAATCTTTTCAATCGACAAAGACGTTCAGACGGGTTTTGTGTTCCCTCAAGTTCTCATTCAAGGGAAGGTGGTTTTTCAAGCGCCCGATCCCTTTGCGGTTATCCGGCCCGGAGAAGTATTGAATCTCGTTTTCACAGAGATGGAAGAGGGCGGGCGATCCGGCTGGTTTCGGGTTTATACCAATCTCTCGGAGGAGACTTTCAAAAAGTTTTCCGTTCAAGCCAGTACAGTGGGGGTCGAGATTACCGATTTGCGCCCAGAACTTCCTTTTATGGTGAATGGGCGGCTTGAAATCGGCTGGAGAGTCCCGGAAGGAACATATGATCTTTTTACGAAGCTGGGAGATAAAACCACCTGGGAGCGGAAGAGCATTATCCAGGTTATAAAACCCAATGTGGGTTCCACCGGACTCATCCAAAAGATTATTACCACCGACGGATTTCATCGCCCGGGTGATCAGGCTAAATTTATTTTACAAGGAAGCGGGTTTCAACCCGGGGATGTTAATTTGCTCCTGGCCAAAGTGGATAATTTTGAAAATTTCCCCTCCACTTTTTCTTATGTGGCGCCGGGCCGTTTGGACATGACGATTTCTATCCCCTTGAATGCTCCTGTGACCACTTACAGCCTGGGAATTTTTCACGCGGACAAGCGGCTTTTTTCCGCGATTCCGGCTTTTTCCGTGGTTGAAAAAAATTGGGTCCGGGGTTTGGAATTGGATCCTCCTCTCACTCCCGGAACGACAGGATTTGTCAGGCTTAAAGGCCGTGACCTAGAGAAAGATTTCGTTGAAAATATTCAGATTGAAGTCGATGAGCCTGCCTTACAAATTGGAAAATTTCAATTTGGGAATTCCCAGTCCGCCTCGGCTCCAATCACCGTCGGTTCTATCATTGCCCCCGGCGACTATTGGATAAAATTGACCTCAAATGGCCGACGGGTCTCCCCTCAATTTGGCAGCATTGTCCGCATTCAAAAACCTTAAGACCAATCTACCCATTCCCACGGTCAATTAAAAACAATTCATTATCAATATTATTGACCATCCCTTTGCCTTTTTTTCGTTACATAAAATTTACAAGAAATTAAGGGGAATTTAAGAGGTTTCCATGTAAAGTACTCCTAGATCTCAAACACTCCAAAGTGCTGACTTAAATCCAAGGGGAAATTATCTTGAAGTATTCAAAAATCGCCAGAAAAATCGGCGCGATTATTATCTGTGGTGCCCTTTTACAAGGAACCTTGGTGGCAAGTCCGACTGGCGCCTCCCACATCTGGGCCAAACGGCAAAAAGCGGCCAACGGTCATTTGATTTCACATGACCGAAATCTAACCGCGCTTTCATCTTCATTGTGCCAGAGCTCTCTCCCAATTTCGAATCCCATTCCTCATCTGTATCAAAAAGAAAAAGAAATTCCCGCGTCATTCGTGAGTTTGGTTAAAAATTTAAATTTTCCGGGTGTCCAAATTAAAAAAATATCGAAACCTTCAGCGTCGTTTTCCAAAAAAGGGCCCGTGGTGATCAATATCCAAGACATCCATGTTAATTTGGAGGCGCAGAAAAATATAAGTGGCTTCTTGGATAAATTGATGAGAATACATTCAGTGGATTTGGTGGCACTTGAAGGAGCCGCCGGGACCTTGGATCTTTCTCGTCTTAGAAATTTTCCTCGTTCTCAACCTGTCAGGATTGTGGCCAACTATCTTCTCAAAGAAAGCAAGATCTCAGGCCCCGTTTATTCTGCTATCACCCATAAAGGATCGATTCCCGAGTTCGTTGGGGTTGATGACATTCCTCACTATCAAGCCAATATTGACGCCTATGTTGAATCATCGGGGCGTCAAAATAGCCTATTCCAATCCATTGAGAGAGCCGCCGCATTTTTAGACCGGGAAAAAGAAATGATCTTTTCTCCTTCTTTGTTGGTTGTCGACAAGGTGGCCGAAAAATTCCATTTAAATGAAATCGGTTTGGGCGCATATTTAGAGACCTTAGAGGTACATATGCCCCAAATTCCGTCAGAAGTCCAGAAATTTCTATCAGCATATAAGATCGAAAAAAAATTGGATTTTGGTGAGATTGAAAAAGCCAGGGAAATGATTTTGTCGGTTTTAAGCCGGCGCCTTTCAAGTGAGGAAGGTGAGGAGTTGCTCAAATTTGGATTGGCATACCGAGACGGAGAGATTGGGCATTCCCAGTTCTACGGATACCTACAAAATCTTTGTCTTAGGCATCATCTGAGTTTAGGAAAATTCCCGGGCATGGAAGCTTTCATTCAATATGTTCAGCTTACAGAAAGCATTGATGGGGAAATTCTCTTTCAAACTATCCGAGAAATTGAATCAGAGGTGTTTAGTAAATTAGCAAAGAATGAAAAAGAGCGTCGACTAACGAGGGACACGGTCTGGCTTCGGCTCTGTCGAAAATTGGTGAAATTTAAACTGACACCGGAAGAGTGGAAGGAATATAAAAATTCAGGTCCCGGAAATCCCAGGTTGTTCGAGACCTCATCCGGAAACCGGGCATCACTTGCCAAGCATGCATTTTCTTCCTTCGAGTCTTTTTATCGCATGGCAGACGATAGAGATGGCTTAATTGCTAATAACCTCATAAAGGAGATCAAAACGCGCGGGACCAAGACTGCGGTATTGGTGACGGGAGGGTTTCATTCCGAGCGCATCAATCAAATACTGAATGAGCAGGGACTTTGGACTATCACCGCCACGCCGAAATTGTCCAAATTAGATTCCTCAGATGGGTCGGATTATTTGGGGGTGTTTAACCGCGAAAAAACTCCATTGGAAAGGCTTCTCCAAAGTCATCAATTAACCACCTCACCGAAGCCAAACATACCTGGACTTCCGGAACTCATGGTTCCATCGGTTGATTTAAAGGTTTCACCCCAGCAATCTCTCCAAGAGATTATGCCCGAAGCGGCCGAAAAATTGGATGCCACTCGAGAAACAATCGGTGAAGCCTCGAAAATTGTCTACCGGCTTCAGGACAAAGAACCAGGGCCTAATAAGATGACTTCGGAGAGCGAAATTGAGTTGGATAAAAAAGGTGAAATCGCGTCTATGAAACACGTTTATAACGGAACCACACCGTTGGATTGGGTGGCTGAGTTTCTTAATTCATTTTCTCAATTGCCGGATTTCATGGCGTCTGGAATTAGGAACCGAAAGGCCCAAAGTGTGAGCAGCCGGGGGATCACAGTGCATGCAAAAGATGTTTTGAGGGCCTCCCCCACTGGACTTGATAAGCCCAAAATGGAAATTTTGAAGAAAGCTTGGGGGGATGTTTTAAAGGATGAGCGTTACCGTCCATTTTTTGATCTGCCTGTGACTTTTGAAATCGTGGATGGTTTAGAACGTACCGCCATGATCAAAAACGGACGCATCGCCATTGATTCTTCATTATTGACCAATCCCGCTATTTTGAAAATGGAACTTAAGCTGGAGTTTCATCACCTGGTATCGCATTTTCTTTGGGAAAAATACGATCAAAGACCATTGAGCATTTCGGAGAGAATTGCCGAAGAAGTGTCTCTTGATGCGGAAAGGTTGTTGTATTTTAGGAATCTTCCCTTCGACGACCGAATTCCTTTTATGTGGCTCATACTTCAGGAATTCGACAAAACGGGCCCCGACGGTTTTCACAACCCGCTTCTTTGTTCTCTGCCCAGCTCGCAGATCCCCAAATTTATTGCGTCTTTGATCCAATATGCGCAGCCTTTACGCCGAAGCGAAGAGTCGGTGGGCGGCCAAACTATCCGGGACCTTATCAAATACCTTGAATCTTTAAAGGAATATAAGAGTTTTTATAATGCAGAAGCAGTTGACCCATGGTTTTTCCATAAAGAGGCAGTCAATTCATTGGCTGCTTTCCATCAGCGCGCAAAAACGTATCCTCAATATGAGATATATTTTGAACGAGGCGATTGGATATCCCGCACTCAGCAGGACTGCGTTAGTTACGAGGCAAAGTTCGAGTACTATTTGGAAAAATTTAGAGAAGAAAAAATCAAAAAAGAAGCTTTCATGGAGACCTATGGACCCAAACCCATGTTTCTTATGATGACGGCTGGCGGAGAAAACCTGCGGTCCTGGCCCCTCATAAAATTTCTAATTGATTTCGCCCGAATTGGGACGTCTCTCATTGAATTTGCATTTCAAATGATAACTCAATTTTATTCCGACAGAGATTTCCCTGAATTTATTCGGAAATCCGACGCAGAAAAACATGTTTATATTGTGACCCTTCCCCAGTACCAAGTCGACATCAAAGAAGCATTTGAGAGTGTCTTGCCTGAAAAAAATATTCTTGTTATGCCGGAAGGACGGGGAACTGTGGGAGCGCTTATTTGGATGATGGTGAACGCCCTGACATTAAGCGGAGGGGATAAGCAATCCATCGTTGGAAACTACAGCACTGATCACCTTTTAAAAAAACAGGACGGTGAAGATTGGGAAGATGAAATTATGAAATGGCGGCGGGCTCATTTGGCTCAGCTAAAAGCGATCCAAGAACAACCCGACGGGGAACACTATATTGTTGGCGTGGGCTTCAATCCCATAACTGAAGACACCAGGGCTTGGCCCCGTTTTGGAATTTACGGCCTCGAAAAAAATGACTCAAGAGAAGTTTGGCTCGGACATGCCGGCCATGAAAGAGTCAACCTTCCCCGTGCACGGACCTTTGTTGAAGCGGCGACTCCTGCTCAGGCGGAACAATTAAAAAATGAAGGTGACGTTTTGGTCAGCGTAGGTCATTACATGGCTACCGTGGAAACCTGGGAAATGGTTCTTGAAATGATATGCCAAGTTGAGCCTTATCAACACTATGATATTTTTAAAATTTATCAAGGAATTAGGGACGCCGCCTTGGCTGGAGACTGGAAAAAAGCCCGCGACCTGTTTTATCGGTTACCCAAAAAGGTTTACGATCCTGTCCGATCAAAATGGGTGGAATTTTCTTACGCTTACGGTCTTCTAGAATCCCTCTCAAGGAAAGGGGCTTTTGAAGCCAAACCGGGCAATCCTCTCAAGGTTTTTGTGGCTGAAGGGAACTTTCATTTTGTTGATGTCGGTGATTGGCTTGAATATTACGGCAATTATGGAAAAAGGGACAAAAAGGGGAATGCTGTCAATAATCCTCATAACGTCATTTTGGCTGACGTAACAGATTCAATCATTTACGCCCAATCAAGCCGAACCCCGGAAAGAAAACCTAATTGCCGGCTCACGGTGAACACTTCTCTTCAAAGTGTCATCATTGTGCAAGATTTACGGGGGAATGTTTTGGTCACAAGAAGAGAAAATCTGGGGAATAAACTAAAAACATTTATGGAAACCCATTTAGAAAAGTTGAAGGAGGGCTGGCCTGGGTTGGTGTACGAATCTCCCAATTCTTCAATCCATTTTGTTCATTCCAATGATTCGGGTAAAGTGATTGTTTGGGGAATTGAAAATGTGAAATTAACAAAAGACGGCACCAATTTAAATATCGACGCGGCTGATAACCAAGGTAATAATAATTCCAACTTTAAATCACAATTATTATCCGACGGGAATGGTTTTCAGGGGCCACAAGATAGCCGTCTAAATTATTTCCGAGAAGATCAACATGAAATGAACAGCTCGAAACACGAAAAGAGTTCTGCTTCCATACCCCTGGTCGAAGAGCTTTTTCAATCCCTCCCTCCCCTCGTTGATTGGGAACTTGACCACGTGGGAATCTGGGGCGCCGTTGACAAACAGGCTTTTGGAAATCCATTGGATGATTGGCGGCTTTTCGCCATCCATGTATTTAACTATTGTGCTCTTCGTGCTAACAAAATTGGAATGACCGTCTTAGAAGCCGTCGACTTATCTCTTATTAACCAAGAAAACAAAAAACTTCTTTATGTAATAAATTTAAATGAAACTCCCCAGTCTGACCGTTTAGACAGAGATTTAAGGAACCTCGCCAATCTTGTTAAAAGGTTGAATATGAATCAGGAAGAAATTTTAGTGCTGGTTCATGGTTCTCAAGAAGAAAAACAGGATATTCTTAACGTCGTGGAGAGGATTCCCGGGATTTCCCGGCGCGGTATCCGCGTTGACGAAGCGGCTGGACCCAAAACAGATTTATTAGAACTTCTTTTGGATAAACCGGAAGAGCTTGTTGCGGCGCAAATTATTAAAAACGGCATGGCTGACGCCGTCAGCATTCATTTTTTCTCTGAACGGCCCGATTTGTATTTCTTCGATGGTATCCTTGACCGCATTTTGACTTTGTGCTCAGATTTGGGCGGCGGGGTAGTTGACTTTAAGCCAGGATATTTAAAACGGCTGGCTGAAGAAGCCAGAATGCCGATGGATAAGGCGTAACCAATGAGCGTACTTCGACCAAAATTAATGGCAAGCTGGGTTATTCCAGACCTCATGTCTGGAGAACCTTTGGATGGAAAGAAACTTTCCCTTCAGGGAGGGGAATCAAAAGTCGCTTGGACACTTTTCAAAGGCGGGAAAGCAATGCGGCTTCAGGGTGAATATTCTCGCGCGATGCATTATTTAAATCAGGCAAGGGCTTCCTTTGAAGTTTTGGGAGACCAATATGGCCTGGCTTGTGCCTGCCAAGAACTCGCCTTCTGTAGCGGGGAATTGAGCCGCAATGCGATGGCGCTCGAATATGCTCATCTGGCCGTAAAAAAATTCCAGGAACTCGGAAGAAACCTGGAGTTGGCTTGGTCGTATGAGTATCTCTCCTACATCTATTTTTACCACTACCGTTATAAAGAAAGCTTGGTCTATTCAAAAAAGGCGCGGGGCATTTTTATGGAATTGGGTTCTCAAAACGCCCTGGCTTATAATTCATGTAACTTGGCGCGTATCCATTTGGAAATGCTCCTATTTTTTGAAGCGTTGAAATATTATCAAGAGGCCATTGGTATCTTTCAGAAATTGGCCAATGACCAAGGATTTGCGCTCAGTTTATTGGGCCTCGGAACGGTTTACCGGGGAATATGTCAATTCTCCGAGGCAAAGAAGAATTTTGCTAAAGCCCGAACGCTGTATTCAAAGTTGAAAATTAAAGACCATATCGGATGGTGCTTGTTGAATGAGGCGGCGATTCTGCGGATCGAAGGAGACGATGAACGGGCAATGGATTACAACAAAAAGGCGAACCAATGTTTTTTCTCAATGAAGAAAAATGACGGTATTGCCTGGGGACTTTTTCAAATCGGCCAGATAATGTTGGAACGGGGCTATCCCATTAAATCTTGGGAATCTCTGAGAGAGGCCCTTAACCTTCATAAAGACATTTACAATCATAAAGGGATCGGCTGGGGTGAAAATGAACTTGGCAAAGCCTATTATGAATTGGGCGAATTAGATCGGGCGAAGGACCATTATCAATACGCCAAGAATTTTGCAGAGCAATACGGGATCGATCCATTAAAAATCGAGGTTGAAAAAAATCTTTCGAACCAAGAAATTGACGAAGGCAATCTTCAAAGGGCGCATAAATATATTGAATCTGCTTATGACAATTGCGTTAAAAAACAAATCTGGGAACTTCTGCCGGACGTCTTGCGCACTCAGGCTAGATACTCCATTTTGTTGGGAGACGTGGATCACGCTCAAACAGAAATTGATCAGGCCGAACAAACCGCCCAAAAATATGGTTTGGACCGTTATTTTCCCGGAATATCGCTCCTAAAGGGTGAAATTTTGGCGCGTCGAGGGAAAGTGGAAGAAGCCATAAAGATGTGGGGAAAAACGTTAAGTTTGGCAGAACAATTCAATCAAAAGAAAGTTTATATGGAGGGACTCCTCGGGTTGGCGCAATTGGCCCTTAAAAAGAAAAATATGAGCCAGGTTAAACGCGCATTGAATGAAATTGAAAAATTCAATCGAGTTTTGGGTTCTCGGAAATTAAAGGCCAAAATGTTAGCGGTTCGCGCTTGGATGGAATACAAAGAAAGCGGTTTTATCGATCAGAAATTAACCAATCAGGCGCTTCAAATTCTGGACAGTTCACGGCAAATTGTGTCCAAATGCATTCTCTTAGGATGGTTGAGAAGCTTGGCCAAGATTGACAATAATGATAAGGAAGCAAAATTTTTCGACACTGCCTTGCAACAAATTATCTCGTCGGGTCCCATTGACTTGAATGTGGTTCACGATAATACCGATATCCAGAATATCCTTCCCATATCTCTAGTCATTTAGTTACCGGCGAAATTAAGTAAAATACCCCCCTTTTCAACGCCGTTTTGGCGTTTATCCCGGTTTGTTTTAGGCGCGGTAGCTCAGTTGGTAGAGCATGGGACTCATAAGCCCAGGGTCGGCGGTTCGATCCCGCCCCGCGCTATTTTTTATTGCCGATAACATGATCAACCCTAGAACGAAGAAGCTCGAATTCCCCATCATTCAATCTCCCATGGCCGGATGCTCCGATCTCCCTTTCCGATTGGTCGCTCGCCGGAGGGGAATGGAATTTTGTTATTTCGAGATGCTGTCTTCGAACGGACTCATCCATAACGCCAAAAAATCCCTGCGTCTACTCCAAACAATTCCGGAAGATCACCCCATCGGCGTTCAATTGGTGGGGAGCCAGCCGGACGTCATGGCCGAATCCGCCCGTTTTTTGGAAGACCAAGGTTTTCAGTACTTGGATTTAAATCTCGGCTGCCCTGTCAAAAAAATCGTGTCCCAAGGGGGTGGGTCGGCCCTCCTGGCGAATTTAAAACAAGCGGCCCGGGTTTTTGAAAAGGTGGGCGGGGCTGTAAAAAAAATTCCATTCACCGTCAAAATGCGGAAAGGTTTTAAAGATGAAACAGGCCGTGAAGCCCTTGAATTGGCTCAGTTGGCTGAAAAATGCGGCGCCGCCGCCGTCACGGTGCACGGCCGCACGCAAAAGCAAGGCTATTCCGGAAAGGCGGATTGGGATATTATCCGCCGGGTGAAAGAGGCGGTCAAAATTCCTGTCGTCGGAAACGGCGACATTTTTTCCGCTGAGGACGCTCTTCGAATGATAAAAGCCACCGCGTGTGACGGGGTGATGATTGGCCGGGGTAGCTTAGGCAATCCTTGGATATTTTCCCGCGCCAAAGCCCTTCTTTTTAATGGAAAAAATCTGCCGTCTCCCACCTTAGAAGAAAAGCGGGCTGCTGTTATGGAGCACTTTGACCTTGAAATCCAATACGCCGGCGAGTCCCGGGCGCTTCTTTTGATGCGGAAGGTCGGGCCATGGTATATTTTAGGACAGCCGAACGCCGCGTCTTACCGGCGCCGTCTCTGCGCGGCGACCCGGCAAGTGGACGTTCGTGAAATTCTTTCGGAAGCCTTAGGAGGAAGTTTTGCCGAACAAACGGCGTAAAAATTTATATTTCTTTTTTTGGGTCGTTATTTTGGCGGGGGGAGTCTATGCCGCGCCCCCGGCGAAAAAAGCTCCGCCTGATCCGATCGAAAACCTGATAACGGAAGAGCAAAAAGAAATTGAAACTTGGATGGATGAAGGGGAGGAGAATCTTCCTCCGGTCTTCCTTCTGGGGGATGAAAAAGGGGTCCGTCTTTACGCCGATTTTATGGAAACGGCTCCCTATGAAAAACTCTGCGGATCGATAGAGATTGAAGAGCTCCTGGCGGCCACTCAAGGCTCAGCGGATGAAAAAGAGGTCTCCGTAAATTTGGGGATTAATAAAGTCCGAGCTCTTTTGGGAGAGTCGTGCCTGGCCCGGCCCAAAGATGTGTTGTTGGCGGTGGGCCAAGGATGGGTGAAACCCGTTGAGCTGGGTGATTTCCAGCTGCGGAGTTCCCAGCCTGTTTGTCCTTTTGACGCGTCATATGCATTATGGAGCCAGCTCAAAGAGCCTCTTCCTTCAACGCCCCTTTTCTTTACGAGCAGTTTTCAAGACCCAAAAGAAAGCGCGGCCGCTTTTATTGAGCCCTTATCGGTGTCGACCATTTCCATTTCTCAGGATGAAAAGAGCTGGATTGGATCGGCGGTCGAGTTTTTATCGGAATATTCGATCGAGGCGTATGATTTGAATGCTGTCAATTGCGATCGCATTTACCACCTTAAAAAATCGGTCGTTAAATTGGCCGATGTCGGAAATCCCGGGGAAATGCTGGTCTGGCGAAAGGGGGAAAACGTCGGCATTCTTGAGATGGAGATTATTGACAATTTAGAAGGATCAGGCAGCGTTCATTGGGACGGCGCGTTTGACTTTAACCAGGATGGGTTGGTTGAATTGTGGATTTCAGGGGTCCAAAAAGGTTGCGTTTACCATCGGTTATTTTTAGGATTGGATTTTGGTTTTCAACCTGTTTTGCTTCCGGAAAAACCTTGCGCCTGTTGATCAACTTTTTCCCCTGTGACAAAAATCACCGTCGGCTATTCTTGTTTTGAATAGGTTGATCTTGTAACCTCAATAAATTAAATGGAAATTTTTTACCGCCTTCTTTTTGGCCATTTACTGGCCGATTTTACCTTCCAAACCAATTACATCGCTTATTGGAAAAGGCAGCGTTTCTTCTGGCTTTGTGTTCACGTTATCATTCATCCTCTATGTTATATTCCCCTCGTTTGGCCTTTCATAAACGACGTTTGGGTGACCCGTTTGGGGGTGGAACTAAACGGTTGGGCGTGCTTGGGCATCATTACTCTTCTTCATTTCGGAGAGGATTGGTTTCGGGCGACCATGGTAAACCGCGGCTGGCGAGATAACTCCCTTTTTTACGCCTGGGACCAAATCATTCACATCGGTGTCCTTCTTTTATTTACGCCTCTTAAAGCCTATCCGCTTGTTTCTCAATGGCCTTTGCTGGGTATTTTATTCGTCAGCGTGACTCATTTTGCCACTGTGACGGTATGGTTTGCTGAAAGAGACATCTATGGATACGACCGGGAGTATCCGGCCACGGGAGAAAAATATATATCCATGGCTCAGCGACTGGCCGTTTGGGTATTTTTCTTTTTGCCTCTTCCCTTATGGTTTATGGGCCCCGTTGTTGTGGCGGGTTTATACGCGTGGCTGGTCTGGAATAAGAAAGTAGATTTCAGCTGGCCCAGCATTATCGGAGGCAATCTCATGACTATATGCGCCGGACTTTTTGGCCGCTTCGGCATGGGGTTTCGGTTTTAGTAAAAGTATTTGATAGTTAATTAATTTCGTTATTCTTCTTTTCTTCCGCTCCCTCCTATCTGCCTGGAAAGTCCAACGCAAAATTTAGGTAAAATAGCGGCTATGATTTTTAGCGGATTATTCAAAAAAAAGCCGGTGGAACTTAAAGTCGGAGATAAAGCCCCTGACTTTGAACTTCCTTCTTCCGATGTGACTCCGATCCGTTTATCCCAATTTTTGGGGAAGAAAATTATTGTTCTCTATTTTTACCCGAAGGATCACACCTACTTTTGCATCGCCGAATCTTCTTCTTTCCGGGATCATTACGTCGAATTTCAGGAGGCCGGGGCCGAAGTGGTGGGCGTGAGTTCCGATACCCCCTTTTCCCATACTGGATTTGTGGCCAAATACAAGCTTCCCTTCATATTGTTGAGCGATGCGGAAAACAAAGTCCGGAAACTTTATGGAGTGCCTCCCACGTTGGGGTTTATTCCCGGAAGAACCACCTTTGTTATTGATAAAACAGGAATTATCCGTCATGTGTTTACCTCTCAATTCAGGTATGATTCCCACGTCAAAATGGCTCTAGACGTTGTCAAAAATCTCGCCAACCCTTCCGTCGTTGAGCCCGTCCATTAAAAATTTACCACACTCCCATTTCCCGCCTCGGGTTCAAATTTCCTTGCTGCTATTGCTAATCGCCGGTTTTTGTTTTGTATCGCCTGCCTGCGGTCCGAGCCGGCGGGATTTGTTGAAAGGACGCATGGACTTTAAAGAGGTCCCGCCCGCTTTTTTAGGCTCTCCCGTGGCGTTTCCGGTTGTTCTTTCGGGGTTTGGGAAAAGAAGCCGGACATTTCATACCGGAATTGACGTTCGCACAAAGGGAGCCCAAAAAGCCAAAGTGTTTGCGTCTGGGGATGGACGAGTGATTTTTGCCGGAAAGATGCGCGGTTACGGACGAACGGTTCTCGTCCGGCATAAAGGCGGCTACAAAACCCGATATGCCCATTTAAAAAATATAAAAGTCAAAACCGGGGCGCGTCTCGGGAAAGGGGATTTGGTGGGGTGGATGGGGAAAACCGGACGGGCTTCCGCCATCCATCTTCATTTTGAGGTGATTCACCCCTCGGGGAAATTTATCGATCCAAGGCCGATTTTTTATTAAGTTTTTCGTTTTCGTCGCCCTGAGAAGTCTCTGCTCAGGGCGCCTTTGGATGCCCGAGCGTGCCGAGCAGAAAATTCTCGGCATGACGAGAAGGGTTTCGGCATGACGAGGAGGATTTCGGTATGACGGCGTGGTCGTCATCCCGAGATGTCTTTGCTCGGGATTTAGGAGTTGCCTAAAAACGCGTACGCCGTCTGGCCTATATTGGCTATAACTCCCTTGGCCGTTTGGTAATTGGGATTTTTATCTGTCATGACGCAGATGACAAAATCGGTGGTTCCCGTAAAAACAATTCCCATATCATGACAATTCTTTCTCAAAAGGCCGCTTTTCCGGGCCAGCACCCATTTGGAGGGAAGATACTGCGACAGCCGGGAAGGGCTTTCGGCATGTTTCATGATTTCGATCATAAGGTCGCTAAAACCGTCGCTGACCAATTCTCGCCGATAAATTCTTTCCAAGAAAATACCCATTTCTCGGGGCGTGGTGTAATTTTCATGTCCCGGATTCACCTTGTTCGCCAAACTCATGCCAACGGGATCAATCCTTGTTAAAGACAAACCGAACTCTTGGAATGATTTATTGAGATAAGAGTATCCCAGCCGGTCGATAAGCATGGCGGCCGCCGTATTGTCTGATTGTGTGATCATCGAGAAAAGCAAATCGGAGACTTGGAATTTTCGACCGGTATGGGCCCAACGCAAGTCCCCCGATCCTGATCGTCTAAGGTAATTTTGGAGTTTTAGCTGAGATGACAATTTAAGCCTTCCTTCTTTCACGGCTTTAAAGGTTGACGCCATAATCGGAACTTTTATCAGGCTTGCCGTGACAAATTTCCTGTCGGGGTTTCTGAGATATGTCCGGCCTGTTTTGAGATCTTTTATATAAATTCCCACTTCGCCTTTATAGGACTCGGCTAATTTTGAAATGGTAAGTCCCATTTGCTGCCAATTTTTTTCGGAAAAGTCGGGCGGAATAACCGGCGGCGTGGTTTTGCGGGTTTTGAAATAGAAAAACCCTGAAAATAATAAGAGAACTAAGACAGCCCATGACCAGGATTGTTTGGGCGGGGAAACCGCTTTTTTAACTTGTTTTTTCATGTTTATTTTGAAAAGGCCTTTATCCTTGGACTCCCTTTAATCCTAGGAGGAATTGGGGTAAATTTCCAGGGCAAGTTTGTAGAATGAGTTCGTGAAAAATATTCGGAATTCCGGTTGGATTCTGTTTCTATTTTCAGGTTTTCTTTTCTGGGGGATCTTAAGAACCCATTCGGCGGCACCTTTCTCTTCTTCGGTGAAACCGGATCCCGTGGTGGTTTCTTCTAAGACGACTGGCGAGGTCTTTTTTGAGTATCACAAAAAGGCTGTGATGACACTCCACGTGAGTATCTGGTCTGACGGAAACGCTCCCATGCAATTAAAACTGGAAGATAAAACAACCGGCAAAATCACGGGCCTATCTCGTCTCCGAGTTTTAAGGGATAGAGATTTTAACCTCACTCCATTCCTTGATGCCGGGCATCAATATCGAATTTTTACTCAAGGGGGGACGCCTCATGCCCCCGCCCCGGTCGTTATAAAGGAATTCTCTCTTCTCCAAATACCGGGGATCCCCCAATTTCTCCGCTTAGACGCCATCTTCTGGGTTTTTCTTATTCTTTGGATTTCGAGTCAGGCCGCCTTTGTGTGGAGGGGAAAACCCAATTTTTCAGACGGAGCGGACGTTCTTCTTCTTCTCATTGTGGCCGGGGCTTTTTCCGTTCGGTGGACAGCCTTGGGAGGGTCCGTCGGCCAAAGCCTTGAAGGAGACGCCGTGGGCTATTATTCATTGGTGTCCCAGTTTAATTGGAGAGACCCTTTTGCCACCGGTATCCGCGAACCATTTTATATTTGGATTCAGTTTATCGCGGGGAGGCTTATCGGACAAACGGAACTGACCTTTCGTCTTGTAACCGTTTTCTTCTCGACGGGGGCTGTTTTTTTGACGGCGCATTTGGCCAGACATCTTTCCGGTCGCAAGGGCATAGGCCTTATCGCCTCGCTTCTTCCCGCCTTTGGGGATTTTTTTATATGGAATTCAATCCGAGGTGAAAGATCAGAACTATACACGTTTCTTTTACTCCTATTTTTCATCGGGGTCATCGGAGTAAAATCCTCAAACTGGAAAACGGAGAGCGGTTTGGGACTTTTAACCGGGATTATTTCCCTCACATGGCTCATCGGGCTTTTAAGTTGCGTGTTGGCGTATCTCTGGCGATGGGCGCGTCTCCAAGCCAAAATACCCAGCGCGGTTCTTTTCTTGGCTTTGGCCGGGATAATTACGGGGCCCATGCTTTTGCATCATGGGAGAGTGTCTGGGGACCCGCTCCAAGTTCTGAACGCGCATGCCCTTTATTACAAAAACGCGGTTGAAACCGGGGTTCCGTCCTATGAAGGAACGAAAACGTCTCTTGTTGGGGTTTTATTCAAGCGAGGGACAGGTTTTGGCGTAAATTTCGTAAAAGGTTATTTTGACTTGTTTCTCAATCCCCTAAATCTTTTTAACAAAATATTTCTGGGGTTCCATTACACCCAGAATTGGAGCTTGTTTCTTTTTCCTTTTCTCATTTTGGGTCTGGGATGGACTCTTTTTCATCGCCAATGGGCGCCCTTCTATCTTTTGTTTTGCACGCTTAATTTGTCCGCGGCCTTTCAGGATGTGGTGAGGGATCCCCGGCTTTTTCTTCAAGCGGCATTTTTTTTGGCCTATTTTTTCGCCGTCGGGATCAGCGCCTTCATCCATCCCGTTTTCGCGGCTGTCTCAAACTTGAGAAAAAATTAATCAGCGCTTTCTCTGATTTCCAAAAGAGCCACGGAGTGCTGTCCCAACCCGTTGTCAGGGCCAACATTGTAAGAACTTTTCCCCTGAGGATCTCAAGATCAACTTGAGGCGGCTGGCGGGGTTGGTGTCATCCTTAAGAGGTGCTGGCAAAGGTTTGCCGTCTCGATGGGATCGCTATACTGAAGAAAACCTATATACCGCTGCAGAACGAAAAGCCAAGAGAGAGGCGGTATCTCGAATCCTGGGAAAAATAAAAGTGAAAACCTTGGTTTATTTGGGGTGCAATACGGGCGAGTACACATTTCTAGCGGTAGAGAAAGTCACGCGCGTGGTGGCAATTGAAGGCGATCATGCATCATTGGATCGACTGTACAACACAGCGAAAGAAAAAGACTTGGCAATTCTGCCTGTGTGGGCGGATTTGCTTAACCCTACCCCGGCGATAGGGTTTCGCAACAGAGAGCGGGCTGAGTTTGAAAGGCGAGTG
>JAKLIS010000050.1 GCA_022709485.1 Elusimicrobiota bacterium
AACATCTCGAGAGATTTGTCTGCGGCAGCCGCGCAAGCGGGTGCCAGGGCCGTGGTATAGATGAAAGAACGGGATTTTGAAATGAGAATATCCCGCAAATTCCGGGTTCCGGCCACAAATCCCCCGTGGCTACCAAGCGCCTTTGAAAGGGTCCCCACAAAAATATCGATCTGATTCAAAACACCTTCGCGCGACGCCAATCCCTGGCCGTTCGGCCCGATGACGCCAAATGAATGCGCTTCATCTAGGTAAGTGGCACAATTAAATTCTTGCGCAAGCAATATAAGGAGGGTCAAGGGACTCTCATCTCCATCCATGGAAAAAATACCTTCCGTGACAATAAAAGCTCTTTTGAACCCGGCTCTTTTCGCTTTGAGCAAGTGTCGAAGGTCATCCATGTTGTTGTGTTCAAAAGAATAAAACCGCGCACCTGACAACCGAATGCCGTCAATCAAAGAGGCGTGGCAGAGCCGGTCAAAGAAGATGACGTCTCCATTTTGGGCCAAAGCCGGAAGCACGCCCACATTGATGTGATATCCGGAGCTAAACACCAGAGCGGCTTCCTTATTTAGAAAACGCGCAATGTTTTTTTCCAACGCGTCGTGCTTCATGGAATTGCCGGCCAATAGACGAGAAGAGGTTCCTCCCACCCCCCCGTCTGATATGGATGCCATGGCCGCGTTTATTATTTCCGGATGGGCGCTCAGTCCCAAATAGTCATTGGAGGACAAATTAACAAGACCGCTTTTTAAAAATTCTTCCCGGGTTTTAAAAATTTCCCGTTTAAGTCCGTCCCTTTCCAGTTTTTCGATGTCCATTCTTAGATCCATATTAATTCCTTTCAAAAATGACGGCCCCCATTTGGCCGCCAAACCCGTAAGACAAAGACATTGCCGTTTGGACCGTCTTTTTCCGGGCAAAATGCGGCACGTAATCCAGATCGCAATCGGGATCGGGGGTCGTTAAATTTAACGTGGGCGGAATAATCTGATCATGAATTGCAAGTGCGCAAAACGCCGCCTCTATAGCGCCGGCCGCTCCCAACATGTGGCCAGTCGCCGCCTTCGTGGAAGAAATAGGAATATTATAGGCTTCCGGGCCCAATGCTTTTTTTATGCCTCGAGTTTCTTGAAGATCATTTAGATGAGTTCCCGTTCCATGGGCGTTGATGTAGTCCAATTTTTTTGAATCCCTCAAGACGTTTAAAATAAGGCGAGCCACATAATCGCCGTCCTCGTCAAATCGAATGGTATCGGTGGGATTGTGCATCATGCGAACATTTTTTATGAAGGCCAAAGGTTTTGCTCCTCGCGTTCTCAAAGAATCCTCTTTTTCTAATAACATAACCGCGGCCCCTTCGCCGATTGAAAAACCTGACCGAAATTTATCAAAGGGTCGAGCCGCTTTGGGGTCCCCCGCGTCGACCAAGGCCCCCATATTCTCAAATCCCGCCCAGTAAAGAGGATTGAGGCTGGATTCCGACGCCCCCGCCAAGACCAGTTCGCATTCCCCGCTCCAAAGCCAAAAAATCGACTGCTGAATAGCGGCGACCCCCGTGGCGCACGCCGCCGCCACATTCGCAGCGGGACCTTTGAGACCCAGGCTCCGTTGAACGACATTTTCTGAAGACCAGCCCGAAAATCCTGAGAGAAGAAGGTCGGGAGAAAGTTTAAACGGCCCCCATTCATTGGCCAATACGGGTTTACTTTGGCTGATAGCGCATCCAATGGACTGCTCAGACCATTCTGACGCTTCGAAACCCGCGTTCAAAAGCGCTTCTTTGGCCGCCAAAATAGCGAAGTCCCCCATTCGAGATCTCGCGCCGTTGGGTGAAAAACCGAGGACCCGAGCTGCCAATACCGGTCCGTTTCCCTCTACGCAGACCCCTATTCCCGTTTGACCTTGAATTAAATTTTTCCAGGTGACGGGCGCTGAAAGCCCCAAGGGAGATACCATCCCGATTCCCGTAATGGCTATGCGAGGCTGATTTTTAAAGTAATCGGCCTTCAAAGGCGAACTCCTGACCGGTCAGATTTTTAAACTGGGATAGATGAAAAATAAATTCCCCTAGATCGTCCAAATTGGGCAGGGTTCCCACCAGATGCTGATTCCTGATTTCTTGTTCGATCTTGGGCCAGATGTCTTTGTTTAAATCGGTCACATGAAATCCGGGCAAAATGGTATTGGCCCGAATGTGAAACCGCCCTTCCTCCAACGCGATCGCCTTGGTTAATGCCGCAAGCCCCGCTTTGGCCACCGCGTAATTGGCCGCCCCGGCCCCCGGCCGGTGAGAAATGAAAGATCCCATATTCCAGATTAAACCGTCTTTTTGATTGCGCATAAGAGGGATGACGGCTTGGGAACATAAGAAGGCCCCTTTCAAATTGACCGCCATAACGTCATCCCATTCTTCTTCGGTCATTTTGGACACCAACGCGTTTCGGGCTATTCCCGCGTTATTCACCAGAATGTCGACCCGCCCCCATTTTTCTTCAACGGTCTGAATAATTTTTTGCACGTCTTTTGATTTGGACACATCCCCCGGCAACAAAAGGAACTCGCCCCCCATATCTTGAATTTGCGCCGCGGTCTCTTCCGCGGCGCCGGAGCTGAATCGAAAATTAATTCCGACTTTATATTTTCTTTTCCCAAAGGCGAACGCGAGGGCTTGGCCAATTCCCCGTCCGGCGCCCGTGATGAGAATCACCTCATTCATTTAGAGAATCCTTGCCGCCAAAGAGGCTATAACGCCGCCCACATTCCCCCGCAATTCCGGATGGGCCACAAAAAAATCGTTCACGAAATTTCCCGGCCGATCTTGGACGGAATATCCCATGTCTTGAATCATGGCCAAATCCAGGGCCGCCGTTTGACCTTTCGTTGTTAAATAATCCCCAATAAAAATCGCATTGGCGATATAAAGACCCAGGGGCTGGAGACTGCCCAAATGATATTCTCGCCCGCCGGCAATTCGGATTTCCCGGGTGGGATTGGCGAAACGCATCATGGCGAGGATTTTCAAACACTTAACGGGCGTCAGTTCCTGTTTCCCCTCAAACGGGGTTTTCTCAACCGGAACCAGAAAATTGACGGGGATAAAATCGGCTTTGAGTTTTCGAAGATCAGTCGCCATCTGGACCAGATCTTCATTTGTTTCGCCCAAACCCGCGATCACCCCAGAACAGATATGCATCCCGGCATCCTGAACGGCTTGAATGGTCTCAATCCGGTCTTGATAAGAATGGGACGAGCATATTTCCGGGTAATAGGCTTCACTGGTGTTGATATTGTGGTTATATGTCTCTAAACCGGATTGTTTAAGATCGTCCGCCCCGTTTTTATTTACCAAGCCCAAAGACGCGCACAGCTCGATTTCAGGATATTGGGTTTTAAGGGTTTGAACGGCTTTTGAAAGCTGAGCGATTTCTTTTTCACTTGGCCGGTCGCCGCTGGCCACCAAGCACACTTTGCTGGCCCCGGCTTCGAGGCCTCTTTTGGCCAAAACCTCAATTTCTCGCGTCGACAAAATCGGATATTTTTGGATGGGAGCTTTTGAAATTTTCGATTGGGAACAATATTTACAATCCTCAGGACAAAGGCCGCTTTTGACGTTTATCAAATACTGTAGCTTCACTTGTTGGCCGAAATAGCGTTCACGAACCTTTCGTGCGGCCGCCACGAGTTCCAATATTTCGCCGTCGGAAGATTCTAAAACCGACAAAAGGTCCTCTTGCCGCAACTCCAAATTTTCGAGGGCTTTCCTCTTTATCAACTCCCATTTCATATTGTTCGTTTTCCTTTAGAGTTTTTCTGGAGCCGAAACACCCAACAGATCCAGTCCCTCTTTGACGCGATCCCGGATCGCCCGGACTAAATCCAGACGAAAAGACCGCTGTTGGGGGTTCCCTTCCAATACGCGGCATTGTTCATAAAAACTGTGAAATTTCCCCGCCAATTCCAGAAGATAAACGGTGAGATGATGATTTGAATAGTCTCGGGCGCAGAGCTCGACGGTTTTTCCAAAGCTCATCAATTGCAAAAGGGCGTCTTTTTCCGCTTCCTCGAGGGGGGCCGGAAACGATCCGGATTCTTTTTCCCAATATAACGGCGGGGCCGACAGTCCCCTTTTTTCCGCTTCGGAAAAAATAGAACAACAGCGGGCGTGCACGTACTGCACGTAGAAAACAGGATTTTCGTTGGCCTGTTTCTTGGCCAAATCCAAATCAAATTCAAAATGGGCGCCGGGGCTTCGAAGGGCAAAAAAGAAGCGGGTGGCATCCTTGCCAACCTCCTCCACCACTTCTCTTAAAGTAATCATATCCCCCGCTCGTTTGGATAATCGCCCGCCTTTGATGGATACCATTTGGTTCAGAATAATCGTTAAATCTTCCGACTTGTGTTCAATGGCTTGAAGAGCTCCTTTCAGGCGCTGGGCGTATCCATGGTGGTCGGCTCCCCAGATATTGATGAGTTTGTTAAAGCCTCGGGAAAATTTGTTGTCATGATAGGCGATGTCGGAGGCAAAATAGGTAGGCGCTTCATTGGCTTTCTTTAAAACCCTGTCCTTTTCATCTCCATATTCGCTGGCTCGAAACCAGAACGCCCCCGCTTCCTCATAGACGACCTTTTTCTTTTGCAGTTTCTGAAATAGTTTTTCAACCATTTGTTCATGATGCAGGGTCGACTCCCGGAACCAATTGTCGAAATGAACGCCGAAATCCTCCAAGTCTTTCTGGATCATCTTCAAAATGCGCGAGGAAGCAAATCCCGCCAAATCATTTTCCGAGAAAATCATCTGATTATCTTGAACGGGCTTAAATACCTGCCCGCTCGAGAGGGCTTCTCTAGCCAAATCCATCACGTAACTTCCGTGGTATCCTTTTTCAGGGAAAGGGACCGTTTGCCCCTGAAGCTCTTTGAGCCGGGCCTCCATGGAAAGCCCCAAGTTGCGGATTTGCCCCCCGGCATCGTTGATATAAAATTCCGCCGTCACCTCTTTTCCCAGCCATTTATATATACGGGCCAAGGAATCGCCCAAGGCGGCTCCGCGGCCGTGTCCCACATGCAAAGGCCCGGTCGGGTTGGCGGAAACAAATTCAATAAGGATTTTTTCCTTGGATTTTTTTCCCAAAGAATCTTTTTCCCCCTGAACTATATTCCCCAGTTCGGCCCGCATGGCGGGGTCTTTAATCCAGAAATTCAAAAATCCGGCGCCGGCGATTTCGATTTTTTCCACCAGATCGTTTTGAGGAAAGGAAGCCATAAGTTCCTCCGCCAATTTCCGCGGAGACATTTTCATTTCTTTGGCCAAAATAAGAGGGAGGTTCGCGGCCAAGTCGCCCGGAATTTTAGAGGGTGGAACGCTCAAATCAAAATCTGGAATTTCTTCCGGCAATTTGTGCGTTTTCATGAGGCCGTGAGCGCCTTGAATAATTAATTTCCGTAAAGAGGAAAGAAGCATTTAATATCCCCGTTTTTTCCGGGGAGCGGCCTTTTTGGATTTGGCTGGTTTGGGCCTGGGATTTTTTTCAGGTGCCGGTTTCACCGTCATTTTTTTGCCTTGTTCCCAAAGCCGCTCAATGGCATAAAAATCACGGGTTTTCTGGTCCATGATATGGACGATGACAGATCCATAATCCAGGGCGCGCCAAAGATGCCCGCGCTGGCCGTCCGTCCGGACGGGACGAATACCCATCTTCCCCAGTTCTTCGCGGATGGCGTCCTCCAAAGCTTGAACATGCAAATGGGACGTCGCTCCGATAAAAACAAATGAATCCGTGATGGAAGATTGTTTTCGAACGTCTAGGGCCAGAATGTCGATGCCCAATTTCTCATCGGCGACTTGAATTATTTTTTTTGTGAGCTTTGAAAATTCCAACATGTTTATAGCGACGCTCCCGGTTTCCCGCGCTCAAGTCTTTGCCGTGATAATTCTTCCTCCCGGGTCCTGGCCGTGGCCAACGCGGGCGCCAAAACAGCCGCGATGGTTTCCATAAGCTGCCTTTGACCCGGCGTAAACGACCGCGGGGCTTCATTGTAAAATACAAATAAACCGTCCCGGGTTCCTTCCATGGCCGAATGCGCCAAAATCAAATGACCCGAATTAAAAGGGAAAGGAATAACGACCCCGGATGAAGAACTGATGTCTTCAATATTAAAGAATGCCCGTTCCGGCCGTTTGACCGAAGGGACGTCCAACGTATTGGCCGTCGAAAAAATTCCACTCGCGGGCCCTTCCACCGTCCCGAGCTTGAATTCGTCGTTGAAAGGATTCCACCGATAAAAGGCCACCGTGACCACCGGACTCAAGTCATTTTGAAGCTGTTTGACAATTTGGGGAATAACTTCCTCTAAAGGCATTGAAGCCCCCATGAGCCGGGAAACTTCAAACACAGTCACCAGCTCTCGCGTCGTGGACCGAAGACGGGAACTGACCCCGGAAAGAAGCGTCAAAATTTGTTCTAAAGCGAGTTTGGGGTCTTTTTTAATGACATCGTCTAACGATTCCCGTGGGAGTGTTAGAACCTCCGTATCTTCCTCCGCCACAATCCGAGCGGAATGAGGTTTGTTTTCCAAAAATGACATCTCTCCAAAAAATTCTTCCGGCCCCAGCTTTGCGACGGTTTTGGTGCGTTCCTCATCTAATTTCTTCTGAACGGAAACCGAGCCTTTGGCGATAAGAAATAGTGATCCGCTCAAGCTCCCTTCCTCTATCACCACGTCTCCTTTGGCGTATGTCATTGAAATCATTTCTTGAGCCAGACGATTTAAAGCCGCCGGAGAAGCTCCGCTCAAGAAATGAAGGGAGTCTAATTTTTCCAGCGGAATCATTAAAAACCCCCGCTCGCCGCGCTGCCGGGCCGCGCCGGTCCCTGACAGGCATTCTTAACTTTATCAGGATCATGAGCCTTCATAAGAGCGTCTTCCAGCTTGATTTTCTTCGTCTTGACCAGCTCTTCCAAGGAACGGTCCAAGGAGACCATCCCGAATTTGCTACCGGTTTCAATGGCGTTATAAATCATGTGCGTCTTTCCCTCCCGCATAAGGTTGGAAATGGCCGAAGTGACCATCATCACTTCTCTTGCCGCCACCCGGGTGGTGCCGTCCAACGAAGGAATTAACGTCTGCGAAATGACGGCCTTTAAACCCGTTGAAAGCTGAACCCGCACTTGCTGTTGCTGGTGAGGCGGAAACACGTCGATGATTCTATCCACTGTCTGCGGGGCATCTGTAGTATGCAAAGTTCCGAATACCAGGTGGCCCGTTTCACTCGCGGTGAGCGCCAGCTGTATGGTTTCCAAATCCCGCATTTCTCCCACCAGGATGATATCGGGATCTTCTCTCAATGCCGATTTCAAGGCGTTCGCGAAAGATTGCGTGGTGGTGCCCACCTCCCGTTGCCGGATAATGGCCTTTTTGGGCTCATAAATATATTCGATGGGATCTTCAATCGTCAAAATGTGTTCTTTCCGAGAAGCGTTGATCATATCGATAAGAGCCGCTAAGGTGGTGGACTTACCCGATCCAGTGGGACCCGTAACCAGAACCAATCCTCTCGGCAACTTGGCCAATTCTTCGATGGCCGGGGTAAACCCCAGCGATTTGGGATCGGGTATATTTGAGCTTATCACGCGGAGAACCGTTTCAACCCCCTGCCGGGCCATCAGCACATTCACGCGGAACCGCGCCAACTGGGGAACAGAAAATGAACAGTCCAATTCTTGTTTTTCTTCAAATTTCCGACGCTGAGCTTCAAACAAAATGGAATAAACCATTTTTTGAGTGTCTTCGCCGGTGAGAACCGGATACCCTTCAACGGGAACAATTTCCCCTAAAATGCGGGCCATGGGCGGTTTCCCGACCACCAAATGAATATCCGACGCTTTCTTTTGGACCGCTCGAGTCAATATCTCAACGAAATCATGTGCCATTTATTTCCCCCTTATTGTCCACATTCCAAAATGTTTTGTGCCGTCATTATGAGCGTCATTCCCGCCAAAGCGGATGACGCGCGAATTACCGCTCCAACCCCGTCATTTGGAAATTTTCACCTAAAACAACCTCGACGTCAACGAGGCTTTTGGAATTTATTTCAGAATGATATCCATCCACACCTAACGTTTCCGCCACGCGCTTGGCGTTCAGTAAATCACCGGTCCGATCAATAACGCGGGTCGCCGGCTGTTTAATGGAATATGTGTCCCAATC
>JAKLIS010000500.1 GCA_022709485.1 Elusimicrobiota bacterium
AGAATTTGGCTGAAGGTTCGATGGGAATGGTTTCAATCTCCGGGTTCGTCGTGGGGATGACCGACGATGTGAGAAAAACGGGGGCCGGGCCAAAATGGCCTAAATTATTCAACACGCCCGCGATATGCCCCACTTCACCCCCGGCGCGGAATCCAAAAAATAAATCAGTTCGCAAATAGGAGGGCTGTCCGGAAAAATCAACCTTGGAATTTGACGCTTTGTCAGTCATCGCTTCCAAACGGTTTAATTCCCGCTTGATTCTGAAAAGAATAAGTGGAATTTGGGCCAGCTCGACCAAAAAGCGCCCGGTTTTCTTTAGAAGTCCCCCCCATGTCATCCGGCGAGATGTTCCGTCGGGTGAGAAAAACAAAGTGTTATTCAAAGCGAATAGTTTCAACAGAAAACCGGACAGCAAGGGTTTGGAAAAAAATCGGACATGACTGACCAGAAGCCTCGCCTCTTGATAGCGAAACAAATGGGAAAAAATGCGGTGGCTTAACAGTTCCTTAACCGCTTCTTTGACGGTCATCGTCCGGACGCCGTCTTCATGGGGAGGCGCTGGAAGGAATCCTTTAATAAGGGTTATTTTCATTAATAATCTTCATTAAGATGCTTGGAGGTTTTTTGAATTGAAATGAAAGACCTCTCTATCCACCCGCCAGCTTTCGCGTGAAAAGGTTGATTTTTTCAATGACGAACTTCACTTGCGCGTCTTGAAGTTGTGGAAACATCGGCAGCGCTAAAATGCGAAGGCTGGCCCGTTCAGACATGGGAAACGAGGATTTCCCATAATTAAGGAAGGCGTACGCCGGCTGAAGGTGAATGGACAACGGGTAATAGACTCCGCATCCGATTCCTTCTTCCCGAAGATATTTCATGAGACTATCTCGATGGGTCGTTTCAACGCAAAAAAGATGAAAAATGTGTTTTGCGAAGGGATCAACGCGCGGAAG
>JAKLIS010000501.1 GCA_022709485.1 Elusimicrobiota bacterium
GACCCCGCCGAATATCTTTTCCAAAACCCGGCTCAATAACCATGACCGCTTTGGCTTTTTCTCCCTCTAATAGTTGTACCGGAGATTCGGCGAGATTCGAAAAAACAACCTTGAAATATTGGGAGGCCGAAAAAACGTCCACCCATTGACGAGACTGGACGGTTTGGTCCCTGTCAAAAACCACGAGGCGAATGTCCCGCGTGTCAAAATCAAACACGTAACCAAAAAAAATCACCAACATGACCGGAAGCCCCAAAGCGATGGTCAAAGTAAAACGGTCTCTCAAAATATGATGGACCTCTTTTTTCGATATAGACTTAACGCGATTTAAAGATAATTTCTTCATCGCCTTGTTTTGTCCACCAGCCGAATAAAAACATCTTCTAATGAAGGCTTTATTGTTTGGAGCTTAAATCCGGCGGGCACTTTTTGCATCAGTTTGCTCAAAGCATCTTTGTCTTTGACGATGGCATGGAACCTTCGGCCATGCGGTTGCAACCCTTCAATGGCGGGTTGCCCTCGGAATTTCTCTATCCATCCGGGGGCGACCCCTTCAGCCGGATCGATTTCCAGCAAATCTTCCGAGAAAGTTTCCTTTTTCAATTTGTCCGGAGAATTTAAGGCAATAATTTTTCCTTCACTCATCATGGCCACTCGATCGCATTGTTCCGCCTCGTCCATATAATGCGTGGTCACAAAAACCGTTTTTTTGGCCTTCGATAGATTTTTTATCAGGCGCCAAAAACGCATCCGGGAACGGGGTGAAACGCCGGCGGTGGGTTCGTCTAAGAAAATAATATCAGGATCATGAAGCAGAGAAACCACAAGAGAGAGTTCTTGTTTTATTCCCCCGGGAAGGTCATGGACCAGGGTATTTAATGGAATCTCAAAACGGATAAAATCAAATAATTCTTTTTTCCTGGCCT
>JAKLIS010000502.1 GCA_022709485.1 Elusimicrobiota bacterium
TGCCTCTCTTTGCTTTCGGATTGTTCTTCATGGCGTAGAGGAGGTTAAGAACAAGTCGCGCCCCCGTTGCGGCCAAGGGATGGCCTAGAGGAATTGAGCCGCCATTCGGATTTAATCGGCCCTCCAGCCAAGCTGTTCTCCAGGGATGGCCAAATTTTTCTTCGCCCAATTTAAAGACGGATAGACAAGTGGCGGCGAATGCTTCATGAATCTCAATTTGATCCAATGTTTCAAAAGAGACTTCCGCTCGCTCAAGCGCTTCGTTGGCAGCATAAGCGGGAGAAAGACCCATATGAGCCGGATCAATGCCGAAATAGGACCAGGATTTAAGTTCCCCAAGAATTTCCAACCCCAATTTTTCAGCTAATTCTTTTGTGGTCACTATCATTCCCGCCGCCCCATCTGACCGAGCGCAGGCGTTAAACAAGGTGAGGGTCGCATTGACCTCAGGACTTAACGACTTTCCTTCCATAAATTGTCCAAACCGGGTATAAAAATCTTTGATAGAAAATCCAGGGGAATCGAACAAGACAGGGGCTTTCTCAAACATGGCTGGTTTTGAAATCAATCCTTTCCGAAGAAACACATACTCGTCTTTTTCCAATATTATCGATCCGTTGTGATAATAAGGCATAACATGGGCGGAATAAAATCCGTTTTCCTCGGCGGCCAAACACCGCCTAAATGACTCATAGGCAAATTTATCTTGTTCGGCTCTTCCTATGTTAAATATTTGTGCGCATACTTCAGCCGTGGCCGCCATTCCGATATCTCTTATGGGATCGTTGAGACCTTCTTCCAGGGTGTCGATGATTGAAACATCCGGATCGTTCAGTAAAGTGGCCCATTGGGTCCTGATGTTTTCAAGAGTTCGGAGCGCCTTCGCGGCCCGCGTTCCTCTAATAACGTATGGGAAATTAGACAT
>JAKLIS010000503.1 GCA_022709485.1 Elusimicrobiota bacterium
GACAATGGTTTGGCCAGTTTGGTGAGGCGGGTGATTCTGGCCGCGGCCGCCGCCCACCGAGCGCCCACCGTTCCCGCCTTGGCGGTCCATTTAATTCCGGCCCCCCCTCCCAAGGTCACCACGTTCAACGCTTGTTCCCCCCACGCCCAGAAAAAGCTTCCCACGCTGTTGATGTTCATAATCGATTTGGCGCCCAACAAATCTCCAACAAATAAATCAACGCTCCTGAGAAAGCTTCCCCGTTTTGGAATAGATTCCATCAATTGACCCGCCGTGATCTTCCCTTGAGTCAGATTTTGAATATCCTGACCCGCTTCCTTCAATTCCGAAATCCCCGTCAACTGGAAAAATCCGCCCCCGGTCATCAGGTTACCGGCGTGGTTGGTGCCCCGAAGCAGGTCGTAATAAGCCACCGGTGTCAACCAAGAGGTTGTAACGAAATCTGAAAACCCCCAACGAACCCCCACGTTTTGGTAAGCGCCCATGGCGGTTTTCTGTTTTGAAAAGGCCAAATAGTGGAAGGATTCTTGGGACGAAAAGTCGAAAATCTTTCCCGTCCTCATATATTCTCTAATCAATTGGAAGTTGCTTTCGCTCTCTTTTTCAGCCTCTTCATATCGGAGAGAAGAGTTGGGATGGGTGAGAATAAAATTATCCGCTTGTGTCAAATCAAGCTGAACAACAAGATCTTTTCCGTTCACTTCAATGGGCGTGTAAGTTTCTTTGCCTCCCACCGTTTTAATTGAACACAGCCGGCCGGTGAAGGAAGCCGTGCGGCTTTTGTCCAGTCCCACCGTTTTCTCAGTAATGATTATTTCCCCGTCAAGCCCCACTTCCTTTTTCTCTTCTTCTGACACTTGGGCGAGTTCAGAAGAGTATGTCTCAAACATTTCACTCTTAAAATCTCCCCCTATTTTTTCCTTC
>JAKLIS010000504.1 GCA_022709485.1 Elusimicrobiota bacterium
GTTCGGTCCTCCGATCAAATCCCCTATATTTTGGGGAGACGTATCAAATGACAAAACGCGACCCGGTGGCACGCCGAATTTTTGACCTCAATGATGGCTCAAATGATCCATTTTTTTCAGCGTTTTTGGCCAGCATGCCCCTCTCCTTTTTTGACCGGATTCGAGATTCCATGAAGAATTTCGGGCAGAAAACTCATATCGCGGTCTTAGGTGTCTTTGCTTTGTCCATGGTGTGGGCGGGGGGTCCTGTGGCGTTCTTGGCGAGAGATTTCTGGCTGGCGGGGTCGTGGGAAATGGCGTTGGCGTTAATTATTCTCATCGTCACGTTGATTCCATTTGCCATATACGGATCTATGAATTTTGTGATGTTGTTGTTGGTGACCGTGATTTCTTTTCCGCCCCCCAATACTCCCCTTTTGAACGACAATGACCTTCCATTCCTTTCAGTGGTCATTCCGGTGAAAAATGAACAGCCTTCTTTGGTGGCCGATACGCTTCGGCAAGTCGCCCTAACGGATTATCCCCATCAAAAACTTCAGGTTTTGTTAATTGGAGGCGCGGAACCAGAGAAAAGAAATGAAAAATTTGCCGAAGAATATCGCCGGTTGGTTTCAGGGCATGGAAGCTATATCGAGTATGTCCAGGTGGATTATGAACCGGGTGTAATCAACGGGAAGGCTGTGTCAATCAACCATGTCATGCCGGACCTGAAAGGAGAGTTTTTCACCATATTGGATGCGGACACTTTCCTTGATCCCGATGATTTTAGGCGCACTGTAACCATAGCCCGACAACGCCAAGAAATTAATTGGGGGGATTGGGCCTTATCCAGTTTGCCCGGAACGCCCC
>JAKLIS010000505.1 GCA_022709485.1 Elusimicrobiota bacterium
ATGGCTTTGGCAGTCAGGCCGGCAAGGGTTTGGTTGGGCTGCATGAGGTTGAGGTCAACATCGGGCTTGATTTCAAAAACATCGAGCACCTGATCGAGCATTTCGCGGTGCTGGGCGGTGACGCAGACATGGCATTCAAACTGCGGGTGGGCTTTTAAGGCCAGGATGACGGGTGCAAGTTTGATGGCTTCCGGACGCGTGCCGAAGATGAAAGTAAGTTTCATAAAGATTTAAGATTTAAGTAATTAAGTAGTTAAGATTTAAGATTCCTCTTCGCTTGCGCTCATCGGAATGACATACAGATAGGCTGAAGGCTGAAGGGAAAAACACCGCTATTATTCCAATCTTGTGTCATTCCGCGTGGGCCTAGCCGGAATCCAGTTCCTTTTGTCGTTTCCTGGATTCCCGCTTTCGCGGGAATGACAGTGGAGGGGGCGGGAATGACAGAGAGGATGGATTCAGACTGCAAGTATGAACCAACTGAGAGGTATTTATTTGAATAATACATTAATGAGGTCTTGTTTAGACATCTTTACGTATTCTGCAACATCTTTAAGAATGTTGTTTAATGTTCCTATTTTGATTGACTGATGATCCGGTATCGTCATCTTGTGTTCGGTATTTTGAAGATCTGAAACCAGGCGGATATGGCTCCCAGATTCTCTGGTAATTTTGTATTGATAAATAGTGAGAAGCCTTGCCAGTTCCCTACCGGAAATATCTCTCGGTATTTTAGGCATAGGCTAGCATCTCATCATGAACCATATGTAATCTTATTATGGGAGGT
>JAKLIS010000506.1 GCA_022709485.1 Elusimicrobiota bacterium
CTGAAAGGCAAGAGAAGTTCAATAGATTCCGCCATTTGACACGCCATCCCAAAGGCTTCCAGATTCTGCCGGAGGATGGTGTGGGATTGAATTAATTTTCCATTGATGACTCGGGCGACCATGGAGTTGGGCGCCAGATAGATTTGGTAATCGGCTAAAACAAAAGGTTCTTGAAGAGTTTTCAATTTGGATCGGCTCGTTTGGGCGCCCTTAAGCACGGCGATTATTTTTCCCTGGGCTTTGAGAAAAAGGTGAAGCCGGGTTTCTTTTTCATGATGGCGGCGGGAGAGGACGATTCCCAGACTTTGGGTGAGGGGATTTAAATGGCTTCGCATTAGAATTCTTCTTCCATGGGGCCCACAAGGGCATCGAGGGCGTCTTGGAGCGTGATGAGGCCGGTCACGCGGCCTTTCTGAATATTGTCTTTTACAATGGCCAAATGGTGTTTGCCCGTTCGAAAAACGCGCATGACGTCGCTCATGGGCTGGTTTTCCTCAACAATGAACACGGGTCTAATGAGGTCTTCCAATAAAACCAAGGCGTGGCTTCGCCAGCTGATCAAGAGGTCTTTTGAGAAAAGGACGCCGACCATATTGTCGAAATTATCCGAGAAAACGGGAATCCGGGAATATCCGGATTGAATCACGATTTCGATGATTTTGTTTACTACATCTTTTTGGGCAAAGGTTTCAGTTGCAAAAAGCACAAGACTGAATGTGAATATAAGTATCGAAAGTTTTAACATCAGATTC
>JAKLIS010000507.1 GCA_022709485.1 Elusimicrobiota bacterium
GAAGACGCCCAAGAACCCGTTGAAATTTATCTACGATTGGCCGAAGATAAACGGCGGGATCTTTCCTCTGTGAGAAAAATTTCTCTTCTCTCCCGTAACGGAACCCCGATTCCCATTGGGGATCTCACGCGAAAAGAAACGCTTCAGGCGGACGAACCCATTTATCATAAGAATCTCCAGACCGCGAGCTACGTGATTGCCGACGTGGCGGGACGTCAAGAAAGCCCTGTTTACGCGATCCTAAAGCTGCGCAAACAAATTAAAGAGTTGGCCAAAACCGAGGGAATCGATCTCAAAGAATACTTCGCCTCTCAACCCAAGACGTCTTTAGAGTGGGCTTTGAAATGGGACGGCGAGTGGCATGTCACATATGAAGTGTTCCGCGATCTGGGCGTGGCTTTCGCGCTCGTTCTGATTCTAATCTACATTTTGGTGGTGGGGTGGTTTAAATCTTTTTCAATTCCATTGGTGATCATGGTGCCCATTCCTCTCACTTTGGTGGGAATTTTGCCCGGCCATTGGCTCATGGGCGCCTTTTTCACGGCCACGTCAATGATTGGGTTTATCGCGGGGGCCGGAATCGTGGTCAGAAATTCCATTATTCTGGTGGATTTTATCCAACTCCGATTAAAAGAAGGCATGGAGCTCAAGGAAGCGGTGATTGACGCCGGCGCGATCCGGTTTCGACCGATGCTATTAACGGCGGCGGCCGTTGTGGCGGGCGCGGGAGTCATTTTATTT
>JAKLIS010000508.1 GCA_022709485.1 Elusimicrobiota bacterium
GGCTTCAGGCCCCACCAGTAAAGCCCCCGGCCAGATCTTGTCGACTTGGCGATTCAATTCCTGAAACCCTTTAAAATCGATCACTTTATCTATATTGTGATGCAAATGAACAAACAACCCATGGATCAAAGCTTTCTCAATTGTATTCATGCTACCTCCTTTCCTAACGTTGTATTTTTATCTTTTTTTACCATTAAAACCCAACTGATTTCTGCTTACTAATTTTCCCCCTTTAACTAGTTTGATCTTGAAAATAGAAAGATTTACATTAATTTATCATCCATGGCACTTGTCTGCTTCCAGGGCATAACTCCTCCTCATGCTTCTGATATGCCTGCCAGTGTAAACTATGCGCCCGGAATAGACTGTAAAGGACCGTTGAAAGGACGGTCCCGTCGATAAGGCTAAAGCAGGATCGAAACGGGATGTGTCCGGTATGTATCCTTCAGGGTGATCGTCTGGATGACGTTAGAACCTATTTCCTGGAAAATGCAGCATAGACAAGGCACCTGCAATTCCCGCGGACAGACAAATTCTACAAGATCCTTTGGGCGACATTTGGGAATGTTCGAAAGTTCCTTGGCGACTTGCAACCGGTTCGCTTCTCATCCTTCGAACCAAATATTTCTCGGCTCTATCGATGGAGTTAGTCTTTCCAAAAGATAACATTATTAAAAATTCACCTGGCCCGCGATAAAGGCTGAAGTACTAGCGCCT
>JAKLIS010000509.1 GCA_022709485.1 Elusimicrobiota bacterium
CCTTGTTGTGACGGCAGCCTTCGAGAACGTTGACGAAGCCGACCAGATTGCAGTCAACATAGGAATGCGGGTTCAGGATGGAATAACGGACGCCGGCCTGAGCGGCCAGGTGGATCACCTTGTCGAATTTTTCGGTGGCGAACAGTGCTTCCATGCCGGCGCGATCAGCGATATCCAGTTTGACGAAGCGGAATTTTGCATGTTCGGTCAACCGCTTGAGGCGGCTTTCCTTGAGGCGGACGTCGTAATAATCGTTGAGGTTGTCGAGGCCGATGACCTCGTCGCCACGCGCCAGCAGGCGCAGCCCGGCAGTCATGCCGATGAAGCCGGCAGCGCCGGTAATGAGAATTTTCACGGATTTGCTCCTTGCGGGAAGACGTACATTTTACCGTAGCGCCGTATCTGAATTTTGGCGTTCCAGCATTTTGGAATACTTCATGCAGCTGTTGAAACAGCCGATCACAATGTGAATCAGGCCAGGCAAGCCATCGCGAAAGCCTTGCCGGACAAAATAAAACTTGATGAAGCGCACGATCGGGCTGAATGCGATGCGCCCGAAGCTCGCCCGTTTGCCAGCGGCCAGCGCCATGTAGGCCGCCAGCGTCGTGTAGCGGTTCTGCTTGTTCAGGTAGCTGGCCAGCGAATCGGCGGTGTCATGCAGCAGATCGCCGGTCAACGTGTCGACGCGGCATTGCGCCTCGACTTTCTCGTGCA
>JAKLIS010000051.1:0-7872 GCA_022709485.1 Elusimicrobiota bacterium
TGCGCCGCTCGCCCCGTTCTGCTTGCGCGCCCGCTTGGCCGGAGCGTTCGGCTTGGGTGGGGTGGAGGCCGCTGGCGCAGTGCGCGCCCGGGACTTTCCGGTGGGAGCGTTCGGCGGAAAGAAAGAAATAATGGAAAAGGTGGCGCCGTTGGGGCCCGTGTATCAAGCGGGGACGCTTTCGGGGAACCCTGTGGCGATGGCGGCGGGTTGCGCCGCTTTAGAGGAACTGGAGTCCCAGCCCCCCTATGAAAATTTGGCCAAAACGACTCGGGATTTGTCGGAAGCCATTATGGCGGCCGCTCAAAAGAAAAACGTGGCCGTCCAAGTGAATCACGCCTGCGGGATGTTCACGGTGTTTTTTTACGATGGACCTGTTAATTCTTATTTCGATGCTCTTTTGGCCGACACCAAAAAGTATGCCCTTTTCTTTCAGGAATTATTAAAACGAGGCATATTCTTCCCGCCGTCTCAATATGAAGCGGCCTTTATTTCAACAGCCCATACTGAAGAAGTCATGGCCAGAGCCAAATCGGCTATTGCGGAAGCACTGGAAGTGGTTTCAAGATAGGAAAAAGGCGCCGTTTGTCGGCATTGGCGCCCTTCAAGGAGTTTAATTATTATGGTTGATATCGCCCCATTTAGAGCGTTGAGATTTAATCCCGGAAAAAAATCGAATGTTTCCGATTTTATTTGCCCTCCGTATGACATCATATCTCCGGCTGATAAGGAAAAATTAATATCAAAATCCGACTGCAACATTGTCCGAATCGAGCTCCCGGATGGAAGTGATAAAGAGAAATATTCCCTTGCCGGCCGGCTTTTATCTGACTGGAAGGATAAAACCATCTTAGGGATGGACCGGACCCCCTCTTTTTACCTCATTGAAACTTCTTACAGAATCTCCGACCCTTTTGCTCCCAAGAAAATTCAAAAAAGGTTCGGCGTTTTAGCGGCTTTGAGGCTGGAAACCCCCGGCAAAGGAGCCATAAAGCCCCACGAAAAAACCCTTCCCAAAGCCAAAGAGGACCGGCTGAATTTGCTTAAAGCTGTCCGAACAAATATCAGCTCCATTTTTGGGGTTTTCTTTGACCCTAAAAATCAATGGGCGGACTGGGTCAAAAAGGCCACTCAGGGTCCCTGCCTTGCCAAGGGAAAAGAATCCAATGATTTATCTCACAAATTATGGAAATTGGATAATTCCCAACTGGTGGAAACGCTCAAAAAACTTCTGAAGGATAAGGATTTATTTATCGCCGACGGCCATCACCGGTATGAAGTGGCGTGGGCTTATCAGGAAGCCAGGTTAGAGAAAGAACCCAGAGCCGGTCTTAACGCGGGATGGCACCGGGTTATGACTTATATTTGTCCCATTGAAGAGCCGGGTCTTTTAATGCTCCCCACTCACCGTCTTGTAAAATCCCATTTATCCCCAAAAGAATGGCGCGCCCATTTAGAGTGTCTTTTTGATATCCGGAAAGCCGCTTCCATGGACGCGCTCCTTAAAATATTGGCCGCCCCCAAGAAGAAGGGAAGAACATTGGGTTGGGTGACTAGAGAAGGAAACTTTCTTTTGCAGTTGAAGCCGGGGTTGCCGCTTGGCCGGTGTTTATCCGAAAGACATCCTTCCCTCCAGGAATTGGATGTGGTGGTGCTCCACGATCTTGTTTTGGCGAAAGCGCTTCCGCCGAACCCCGTCAAAGACAAAGACATTATTTACACCAGAGACATGAAAGAGATAAAGGAAAAGCTAAAAGAAGAGCCCGATTGGACGGCGTTTATTCTCACGTCTCCCGGCGTGGCCGCGATGGCCAAAGTGGCGGAAAGCGGTAACGTCATGCCGCCCAAGACCACTTATTTTTATCCCAAAGTTCCGACGGGATTCACGATGATGCCATTGGAGCAGGAGATTCAATGACTTGGCTGGATTGGATGGCCATCCTTTCTCTTTTTGTTTGCGGGGCGGTCGGGGCGCGGTTGGGATCTTTGTGGATTGGAGTTTGTTTGGCGGGCGGATTTTTGGGGGCCTCACTCGCTGATACCTATTCCTTCGCGGCGGCTGAATACTTGGGAAGTTTTTCGGGGGCTCATCTGGTGGCTTGGATTTTGATTTTTCTTGCTGGACTTGCCGTCATCCTTATTCTCGGGTTCCTTATCAGCCGGTTTGGTTCAGTATTGATAACCGGGGTGATTGACAGCGCCATCGGATTATTGGCGGGCCTTTTCTGCGGCATTTTGGGCCTCACGCTCGCGTTATTCCTTTTATTTCCGCTTTATCCCAAAATGGAAAGAAAACCTTTTTGGAAAAATTCATCTGTTGTAAGGCCCGGGTATCAGGCGGTGGAAAGCCTTTTTGAGAAGAAACTTTTAAAAAACAAAAAGTTTAATATCAAAAAAGAATTTAAAAATTCGCTGGAAAACCTCAAATCCCTTTCTCCCGTTAAATAATAATGGGAGACGCAAATCCAAAAACCACGAATTGAAGGAAACCATTGGTGTTTGTTTATTTAAACGGACGAATTATTCCAAGCCACCAGGCTGTCATCTCCATTTTTGACCATGGGTTTTTGTATGGAGACGGGGTGTATGAAACTATCCGGGTATTGGACGGTTTCCCTTTCCTTTTGGATGAACATCTTCTTCGATTGGCTCAATCGGCCAGGGCCTTGCGCCTTGGGATCCCTGTGCCCTTTCCGGATATAAAAAAAGTTATTCAGACGCTCATTCGGAAAAATCATTTTCCCGAGGCGTCCATCCGCATCACCTTAACCCGCGGTCCCGGCCCCTACGGCTTTGATCCACGGCCCTGCCGAAACCCCACTTTAGCCATTTCATGCAGTTCGTTTGTGGGCTATCCGGCATCCTATTATAGGAGGGGGATTACCGCTGCCCTGGTCGGTGTCAAAAGAAACCATCCACTGTCTCTTCCCCCTTCTGTCAAATCAACCAGTTGTTTAAACGGTATTTTGGCCAAAATCGAATCCATTGATTTGGGAGCCCAGGAAGCCATCATGAGCACGCTCGATGACCGCATCGCGGAAGGCACCGTCAGCAACGTTTTTGCGGTTAAAAAAAACCGAATCTTTACCCCCGTACTGGGAAAGGATTTATTGCCGGGGGTCACGCGGGATTTTGTTTGCCGGCTGGCGCGGAGCCTGGGGTTGGAGGTCGTTGAAAAAGAGCTGTCTATCAATGATTTAAAAACCTCAAAAGAAATATTTCTGACCAGCACATTAATGAATATTTTGCCGGTCACAAAGCTGGTTTGGGTGGCCAATAGAAAGATAAAATCAATAAAAATGGGCGTTGGAATGGGGCCGGTCACGCGTATTTTGGCGGTGTGCTTTGAAAAGGCTGCCCGGGCTGGTAAATGGTACAATTCCCCTCTGAAAAAATTTTAAAGGAGTTTCGATGTCGACGAAAGATAACATTTTAAAGTTAGGACTACCCAAAGGGAGTCTTCAAGAATCCACTATTGATCTGTTTAGGAAAGCGGGTTTCCGCATTAGCTCTTCAGATCGCTCTTATTTCCCTTTTTGCGATGACGAAGAAATCGAAATCATGCTCATTCGCTCTCAGGAAATGGGGAAATACGTGCAAGATGGGTTGTTTGACGCGGGCCTCACCGGCCGTGATTGGATTTTGGAAACGGGAGCAAAGGTAAAAGAAGTATGCGAACTGACCTATGGAAAATCGGGCTTTAAACCCGTTCGCTGGGTTCTTGCCGTGCCGGAGGCCTCTCCCATTAAATCGGTGAAAGATTTGAGGGGAAAAACCGTCGCCACCGAGCTCGTTAATTACGTCAAAAAATATCTGGCGAAGCAAAAAGTGAAAGCCATGGTCGAGTATTCTTGGGGAGCCACGGAGGCCAAAGCGGGTATTTTGGTCGACGCCATCGTGGAACTCACCGAAACCGGCCGGTCACTCCGTGCCAACGGTCTTCGGATAGTAGATGAAATTTTATCTTCCACAACGCGATTTATCGCCAATAACAAATCGTGGGAAAATCCATGGAAGAGAAAGAAAATCGAAAACATCGCCATTCTTCTTAAAGGAGCCCTGGCGGCCGAAGGAATGGTCGGGTTAAAAATGAATTTGAAAGAAGTTGATTTAGACAAGGTGATGACCCTTCTTCCGTCACTTAAACGGCCCACGGTCAGCCCTCTCACGTTGCCGGGCTGGATGGCGTTAGAGGTGGTGGTTGAAGAGAAGGTGGTCAAAAAAATGATTCCTGAATTAAAGCGCGCGGGCGCCGAAGGGCTCATTGAATACCCGTTGAATAAATTGATCGCGTGAACAAGAAACATTCCAGAAGCTGTTGCTCAGGATCTCTTGAAATGAGGGTGAAAATGGCTAAGAAAAACGAAATCTTTTGGTTGTGTGAGAATTCCGGCAAGCTTGAGAAATATGCGGGCCAATGGATTATGTTCGACGCCAAAGAAGACTTGGTGTCCTGCGAAAAATCTCTGGATCGGCTTCTCAAAATTATTAAACAGAAAAAAATGAAGAAACCGTTTGTTTTTCATGTTCCCACCAAAGACGAGCTGGGCGGAGCTGCTTTTCTGTCGGCGCTGAAAAACTAGAATTCCACATGGCTTCAAAAAAAAGAAAGCGCGCGAACGTCTCTCATCCCCCTTACTACGAATTCCCCTATGTTAAATTTCACGGCCGCAGTTATCCTTTGATCCCAGTGTGTATAAAGAACAAGACGTTTATTGTGAACACCTTTGCCTTGTTGGATTCGGGGGCTTCTTTTTCGGTTTTTCGGCCGGATATTGCCAAGGCCTTGAACCTTCCCCTTAAATCCATAAATTCACTCCGGATGGGAACCCCGTTGGGGCGCATTGAGATCGCCAAATCTCCCGTGGAAATGCAGGTGGGAGACACGCGGTTTCGGACACAAATTGGATTCTCAAAAAATTTCGCCGCCAGCTTTAACATATTAGGCCGGGAAGGTTTTTTCAGGCGATTCAGCATATGTTTTAATGAAATGATGAAGACAGTTATTATGGTTCCTCTGGGAGGATTTCCCAAATGAATGTTCGAGTTCGATTTGCCCCATCCCCGACGGGTTTTCTCCATGTGGGAGGCGCTAGGACGGCCCTTTATAATTGGCTTTTTGCGCGCCATCACAAGGGGACTTTTATTATTCGAATTGAAGACACGGATGAGGCGCGTTCCACCGACGAGTCGATGAACGCCATTATCTCTGGTCTGGGGTGGCTTGGTTTAAATTGGGATGAAGGGCCCTTGGCCGACAATCCGAGCAAAGAAACCGGTCCCGCGGGACCTTATTTTCAAATGGCGCGGGGAGAAATATACAGAGAACATTTGGATCTGCTTTTGAAAACGGGGCATGCTTATCCCTGTTTTTGTTCAAAAGAAGATTTGGAACAGATGAGAAACAAGGCCCTCCTCCTCAAAAAGCCGCCCAAATACGATGAAAGATGCCGGCATCTTTCCGAAAAAGAAAGAGAGGAAAAGCTAAATAGCAAAGCCTCCCATGTTTTCCGGCTCGCCAGACCGTTGAAGGGGGAAGTCCAATTCGAAGATGTTGTAAAAGGATCTCTTCGGTTTGATAATGAACTTCTGGACGATTTCGTTATTATGAAATCATCGGGAGTTCCCACATTTATGTTTGCCGGGGCGGTGGACGATCATTTAATGAAAATCACTCACGTCATCCGGGGGGACGACCATTTGTCCAACACCCCGCGTCAGATTCAGATTTATGACGCGTTGGGTTGGAAAGAGAAACCCGTTTTTGCCCACATTTCGATGATTCATGGGCCTGACGGCGCCCGGCTTTCCAAGCGCCATGGCGCCACGGCGGTGGAGGAATTCAGGCGCCTCGGATACTTGCCGGAAGTGATGCTGAATTATTTGGCACTGTTGGGGTGGTCGACGTCCGATTCGCAACAATTGTTCGATCCCAAGGACAATTTTAAGGAGCTGGTTGAGAAATTTGAGCTTGAGCGTTGTCAAAAAAGTCCCGCAGTGTTCGATATGGAAAAGCTCAAATGGATGAACGGAGTTTATATTCGGAAGTTTTCAAAGACGGAACTATTGGACCGGTGTTGGCCTTTCTTAAAAGAGGCGGGATTAGTGAATGAGGAAGGCAATGAAGCCGAAAAAGACTATTTGCGGGATGCGTTGTCTTTAGAGCAGGAAAAAATGGTCTTGTTGTCCGAAGCGCCCGGCCTGGTTGATTTTTTTGTTAAGGATGAAGTCGTATTTGCGCCGGAAGCGGTGGAAAAGGTGTTAAAGAAAGAAACCGCCCCGATGGTTTTGGCGGAAATATTAAAAATATTTTCCGGGTTGCCGTCTCTTACGGCGGAAAATACGGAAAAGGCCTGCCGTGATTTGGCCGCAAAAGAAGGGCTTAAAAACGGCGACGTTTTTCACCCGGTGCGGGTGTCCGTTTCAGGCCGGACAAAAGGGCCCAGCCTTTTCCATATGTTGGAAGTCATGGGAAAGGACCGGGTTTTAAAAAGAATTCAACAGGTTCTTCATGGAAATTATGGAAAAACGTAAATTTTTCAAAGGAATAAATTTCAATAAGCCATGGGCGGAAGCCGATTGGGAGAAGTTTTTTCAAGCGCAGGATGCCTATCGGCTCGCGAAACAGGCGGAAGAAATTCGAAAGAAACCGATGCCCAGAATAAAATTTTCGAGCGAGGATGAAGTCTCGGCATTTGAGCCGGTCTTGAAAGCTTACGTGCAAACCAATCTCCCCTCGATTATCCCGGAGCTTAACGGCGCAAAGTTTATCGGCGACGAAAACCCTGAGGCGGATTATTATCCCTCCGCGTCCGATGAATCAGACGCTCACTTCTGGACTGAGGGAGCCCCCTTGGCCACGGTTCTCATATACAGAGACTCTTGCCGATTCGCCATAAGCATGGCCAAAGAAATTGAAAAATTTTTACGCCGGCGGGATCCCTCTTTTAAAAGGAAAGTCAATTCCCAATTTGAGCTTATTCGGTTCCATGCTTATTGGATTGCCATTAATGTGGCGGAGGGACACCGCATCGGTTATTCATCTGATCGGATTCGGGGAAATATTGCCAAGAACCTTCGGGCGATCCGCCACGCGGATGCCGTCATCGGCCTAATTTCTCGGATTTCCGGCATGACAAGGTCCATTATATTTCGCAGACATCTTTTTTCTTTTGCCTTCCAACTGAGAAAAGCCCTTTATGATTGGGTTGAAGATCTTCGTCTTCGATTCGATAAGTAAGACCGTTAGAGCCGGCTACTCCTCTCGGACTATTGAAACGGCCTCTTGAAAAGCGGCGGGTTGTTCCAGCCCGATCTGCGTAAGGGATTCCTTCAATTTCTTCCTGACTCTGGCGTCGTTGTCTTTGGTGGCGAGAAATATTTCCGCAATCTCTTTGGGTTCAAGGGGGCCTATTTTTGTCAGAGTTTTTGCCACTTCCAACCGGGTGCCCGGAGAGGGATACTTTAAAGCCTCAAGAAGATAGGGCACCGCTCGGTTCGCTTTGACCCCGATGTTTCTTAAGGCCTTCGCGGTTTCTTCCGAAACTTGCGGATCGTCGTCCGATAAATTCCATCCCAGCGCCAAAGCCGCCTCAGAAGCTCTCGGACCAATTTTCCCTAAAGCCTGCGCCGCTTTTTTCCTGATAAGGGGCTTATCATTTTCCAAAGCGCGGACATAACTTTTGACATAATCTTCCGTCAGTTTGTCGCTTCCTTTCTTAAGATCGAGAGAATAAATGAAATCGGCAAAGGTTTCAGCGGCGTGTTTGGCTTCCTTGGATCCCATCTTTTTAAGCGCTTCACTTTGGACGGTGGGGTCAATTTTCCCAAGCGCCGCGGCAATCTCATCGCATAATTCCCGTTTGGCGGGATCCA
>JAKLIS010000051.1:7882-8144 GCA_022709485.1 Elusimicrobiota bacterium
CGTCTCTCATAAGCAGCCTTTGAAGAGGGTATACTGCGTTTTTTGCCATGGGACCCAGAGATCCCAGAACAGAAACGACTCTTTGGCGGAAAAGAGTGTCATCAATGCGCAAGGAGCCAACGAGGGGATGAACGCTCGGGGAGCCTATTTTAATCAAGGCGTCTTCAGCTGATAAATAAATATCGGACGGGCCAAAGATTTGCTCATCCTGAGGATCCGCTTTAAGTTCATGAATAAGTTCGGGGATGGCTTTTTTGGCAGC
>JAKLIS010000510.1 GCA_022709485.1 Elusimicrobiota bacterium
CGGCCGTGAGGTCCGGAAAGATCAGCAAACCGAGCGCTGTCGGCAGGAAGATGATCAGGATCTCCGCCATATTGCAGGAGATGAGGAAGTACACAAATTTGCGGATATTGGAATAGATGATGCGCCCCTGCTCCACGGCGGAGACAATGCTGACATAGTTATCATCCGTCAACACCATGTCGGCGGTATCCTTGGCAACGTCGGTGCCGGTGATACCCATCGAGATACCAATATCCGCCTGCTTGATGGCGGGCGCGTCGTTCACGCCGTCCCCGGTCATTGCCACCACCTCGCCATTCGCCTGCAAAGCGTTCACAATACGCAGTTTATGCTCCGGAGAAACGCGGGCGTACACATCTGTCTTTTTGACCTCTTCTTTTAATTCTTCATCAGAGATTTGTTCCAGTTGCGCTCCGGTGAGCACATGATGCCCCCGCTTCAATAAGCCGATGCTTTCTGCAATGGCGCGCGCAGTGTTCGGGTAATCACCCGTGATCATGATCGTACGGATTCCGGCCCTTGTGGCGGTTTTCAGCGCGGGGGTCACTTCAGGACGCGCCGGATCGATCATGCCGATCAAGCCGACAAACACCAGTTCCTGTTCCAAATCCTCGCGGTTCGCTCCAGAAGGCAGCACCTTTACCAGTCGATACGCCACGCCCAGTACG
>JAKLIS010000511.1 GCA_022709485.1 Elusimicrobiota bacterium
GTGCCGAGCAGAAAATTCTCGTGCCGAGCAGAAAATTCTCGGCATGACGGAAGTGTCGTCGTCCCGAGAGGTCTCTGCTCGGGATCTCCCGAGGTTTTCGTCGCCCTGAGAGTCTCTTCTCAGGGCCGTGCCGAGCAGAAAATTCTCGTGCCGAGCAGAAAATTCTCGGCACGACGGATTCCAAAAATGATACTGTCCCCTTCCCCCCCGCATTTCTCTCCTCCGAAAGGAGAAATCTTATGCGACCCCGAACTCCGTGCGTTTACATTATGGCCAACCGCCCTGGGGGAACGCTGTACATCGGAGTAACATCCAACCCGGTCCAACGTGTCTGGCAGCATAAAAATAATATCGTTCCCGGTTTCACACAAAATTATGGCATCCACACCCTCGTGTGGTACGAGACGCATGCCACAATGGAGTCGGCCATTCAACGGGAAAAATCTCTCAAGAACTGGCACCGGCCCTGGAAAATTCGGCTGATTGAAAAGTCTAACCCGAATTGGAAAGACCTCTTTTCTGAACTGACTTACTGACTCTGGGTAGGGACCCCGAGCAGAGACATCTCGGGGTGACGGGGGTGTCGTCGTCCCGAGATGCTTGCCCCGGAATGTCTTTGTCCGGGGTCTTTGTTCGGGACCTCCCCTTTGGATGGCGATGCCGA
>JAKLIS010000512.1 GCA_022709485.1 Elusimicrobiota bacterium
TCTTTATCGATGTGATTTCTTAAATGGTGAAGTATCCGCCCGCCTTCGCACATGCCCGCGCCGGAGAGAATTATCCGGTGGCCCGGCAGCTCGTTCAGTTTTTTGGATTCTTCCACGTCGCTGATGTAGCGGATGGTTCCCATCCCGTACGGGTCTCCTTCTTTTTCAACATACTTTTGAAATTTGGCAGACATGCTGGGGTCCGACAGGTATTTATTGAATATACCGGTAATTTCAACCGCCATGGGACTGTCCACATACAAATGGGTTTTGGGAATCCGACCCGATCGCGCAAGTTTCTCCAAAATAAACACCACTTCCTGCGTCCGCTCCAACGCAAACGCCGGAATTAAAATAACCGCCTTTTCCTCCGAGGCTTTTTTCACAATCTCAGTCAGCTCTTTCTCAATTTTCGTTGTGGGCTCATGGACCCGATTCCCATAAGTCGTCTCAATGATCAAATAATTCACGTTGGCCGGGACTTCCGGCGACTTCATGATAAGCGCGTCCCGCCGCCCCAGATCCCCTGTAAAAAGGACGCGGCGCTTGCCTTTGGGGGTGTCCATTTCCACCATGACCATGGCTGATCCCAACACGTGACCCGCGTTTAAAAACTGGGCGCGGACGCCTTCTCCCAAACTAAAGAATTCATTATAGGGA
>JAKLIS010000513.1 GCA_022709485.1 Elusimicrobiota bacterium
CAATTGTTGCTTTGATATTTGGCCTCATAGCAGACAAGATCGACTTGCCAACCGCAATGTTCTGGACTATTCCGATTCCGTGGATCTTCTGCGCGATCTTATTCTCTGGTTTTTACTTCACTTACCCGAAAGACCACGAAAAACAACGGCTGCTGTTGGAAGAAAGAGCCCGGGAATTGGGAATTGCGAACGGGGATTAGATATTTAACAAGAGTAATACAGTGGAATGAGAATAAACTCTCATTCCACTTTTTTTTGGCAATTTTCATTTTCAGAAAAACGAAGGTGTCAAAAGATTCTTGACTTCGTTCAGATTGACAGTACTATAAAAAAAACTCCTCGTTCGAGGAGTTTCTGTGAGCGGGAGCGACGGGATTTGAACCCGCGGTCTCGGCCTTGACAGGGCCGCATGTTTGACCACTACACCACGCCCCCACAGAACAAGAAGTTTATCACGCTGATTTTGATACGTCAAGGAAAAAGAGTCACAATTTATCAACAAAAGTAAGGTTTTTGCGTCAAATCAATGGAGCTAAAATTGAAGAAGGGAAGACACAAACGTAAAAGATAAGTGCATTTGCACCATTAAAAATTACACAAGTTTCCGACTTTTTGAAGAAAAACGGCAGATCAAAGATCTGCCGTTTCGT
>JAKLIS010000514.1 GCA_022709485.1 Elusimicrobiota bacterium
GAGGACGGTGACGGTGAGCCCGGGCAGCGTTCTGGCTTCGAGCCACCCAGGCTGATTGGGACACCGTCTCCGATCCTTATAACAAGAACCGTGCCTTGAGCTGAAGCATCAAGGCACGAGATCGCCGAATAGATCGCCGGCGTTGTAACGCGGGTACGCCTCGGTCGTGAGCCAGAAGCGACTTGGCGCGGCTCTTGTGGTCGCAAGCCAGAATGCTGTTCGGCCGTTATCCCTCGGAACGACGGCCAACCGTTTGGACACGATCGGGTACCGACGGTTTTCTGGGGCTCATGCGAGCCAGGGGCGAACGCGGTCCTGTCGGACCGCAAGAAGCCTTGATCCTGATGGGTGACTGGTGCGTGCCCGCGGGGCACGACAGCCAGCGTGACGAGAACCGGGACGCGTATCACGGACAACGGCCGCGATCGGCGAACACAGGCGTTCGTCCGAACAAAGGAAGATTCGCCAAGGGAATCGTTTTCCCTTGACAACACGGGGGCTAATGGGTGATCGCTGACAGCTCCTCTCTGCCAAACGAACCCACCCGCACCCGCCGAGTCCCTAACTCACTCAGCACCAAGCACTTCCTCATCACTCATCACTCATCACTCATGACTCATGACTCATTACTCATGACTCCTTCT
>JAKLIS010000515.1 GCA_022709485.1 Elusimicrobiota bacterium
AGGCGTCCGGCGCCGGGGCCGACAGGAGTTCGCGGACCAGCGCCGCGTCCACGAAATCGCGGCAGGAGTCTGCGGATGAAAAACGCCCGATGTTTTCCTTCATAAAATCTCCCCAATTAATAAGCTACTCCCTTGGGGCCGGGGTTGTCAATGCTCGGAAAATGGCAGTGGCTTGTTGACGGCCTCGCGGGCTTTAAAGTATCATTTCTTCTGAAACTGGGGACGTGGTGTAGCCTGGTTTAACACGCTGCCCTGTCAAGGCAGAGACCGCGGGTTCAAATCCCGTCGTCCCCGCCACTCTTGACCAAATTCTGCTACCGCACTTCGGTAGCAGTTTTTGTTTAGAGTGGTTTTTGCCCCCTGCCGTTTGGCAAAGCCGTCCCCCCTAAATACGACCGTTTTACCGCCTGCGCCAGCACCGCTTTTAGATAGCGCATTGTGAATAACTCCGACGGGAAGCTCATGCAATTTGACCTCTAGCTGGCTGTTGGATATTACGACTTTCTCCACCATAAGCCGGATAAGCTGTACCTTCATTTCCACCGGTATCTTGTTGATAAACAACGCGAAGCGTTTGAACACGCCTTGCACCGCGTCCACATCGTAAACCGCCTGCCTCCGGTGTGCAATAACGGCCTCG
>JAKLIS010000516.1 GCA_022709485.1 Elusimicrobiota bacterium
AGTTACAAGTAACGGCTTGCGAAGGTTTGCCGGTGCCCGATTTTCCTGCTCCGTTTCCCCGCATTTTTTCCCGGCGCTCTTTTGTGCCGGCGAGACCCAGAGGGTTCGATTGTTCGAAAAGGCCGCTTGCCGCTACCGGTGAGCGGCCTTCTGCATCTGTCCGCTCTTTTTTTTCCGGAACTATCCCCCAGAAAAAGGCTACGTATCGAATCAAGCCCATTGCGTGGAACCCTGTTGGTTCTAAGAGTAACGAATTACTAAAAGTCGTCATTCCCGTGCAAACGGGAATCCAGTTTGTCTGATCGCTGCTGAAATTCCTGGATTCCCGCTTTCGCGGGAATGACGAAATAAACTTCGTTCATTTTTGCCGCACGTCCCATTATTACCTTTGTTTGGGGGATAGAACCGAAGTATTTCGATAATAAGGAGTATTATTTATGGCAATAATCTTATCTTCATCCAAAGAATCATTCTTATTTGCAACATCGGGCACAACCTTGGAACTGTCAGTAGTTGCTTTCACGGTATCTGAGAAGATATCCTACTATTTCTCATTACAAGTAGAGTTGGCTACAACATCCGAGATAATAACCTTTGACGAAATCATCG
>JAKLIS010000517.1 GCA_022709485.1 Elusimicrobiota bacterium
CTTGAACAGGTGGATCCCAAAGGTCCGTTCTTTTCGCACCAACTGGGCATCGTTCTTGGCAACAGCGGGATTGTTGATCCCGAGAGGATCGAGTCGTACGTGGCGGCGGACGGTTACCAGGCACTGCACGATGCCTTGCGGGAAATGACTCCCAAGGATGTTGTCGATGCCATCATCAAGAGCGGTCTGCGCGGTCGTGGCGGCGCGGGTTATCCCACGGGGCTGAAGTGGGCGACGGTGGCCAAGACCGAGTCGCAGCAGAAATATGTGATTTGCAATGCGGATGAAGGGGATCCGGGCGCGTTTATGGATCGGAGCGTGCTGGAGAGCGATCCGCACTCGGTTCTGGAGGGCATGACCATTGCTGCCTACGCGGTTGGAGCGAGCCAGGGTTTTATCTACGTGCGGGCGGAGTATCCGCTGGCGATTTCCAGGCTTCAAACGGCGATTAAGCAGGCCAAGCAAGCCGGATTGCTGGGCAGCGGCGTCCTGGAATCCCCATTCAGTTTCAACATTGACCTGCGAATTGGCGCGGGGGCTTTCGTTTGCGGCGAGGAAACCGCTCTGATGTCGTCTGTCGAAGGCAAGCGCGGCACTCCGCGTCCGCG
>JAKLIS010000518.1 GCA_022709485.1 Elusimicrobiota bacterium
CCCAAACTCTCCCCCGCGCCTCGCCGAACCTCCTGATCCAAATCTTGGAGCGTTTGGTTAAAAAGGGGCAACCCTTGGGCCTTAAATAATTGGCCCGATGAATCGGCTTGGAGAAGGGCTTGGGCAAGGGCGCCCAAACCCTGCGCCGCGCCTTGGCGAACATCCGCCGAATCTTGGAGCGCTTGGTTAAAAAGGGGCAACCATTGGGCCTTAAATAATTGGCCAGATGAATCGGCTTGGAGTAGGGCTTGGGCGAGGGCGCCCAAACTCTGCGCCGCGCCACGGCGAACTTCCCAATCCGAATCTTGGAGCGCTTGGTTAAAAAGGGGCAACCATAGGGCCTTAAATAATTGGCCAGATGAATCGGCTTGGAGTAGGGCTTGGGCGAGGGCGCCCAAACTCTGCCCCGCGCCACTGCGGGCTTCCCAATCCGAATCTTGGAGCGCTTGGTTAAAAAGGGGCAATCCTTGTTCTTGTAAAAATAGACCAGACGGGTCAGCATGGATAAGGGCTTGGGCGAGGGGGCCCAAACTCTCCCCCGCGCCTCGCCGAACCTCCGGATCCAAATCTTGGAGCGTTTGGTTAAAAAGGGGCAACCCTTG
>JAKLIS010000519.1 GCA_022709485.1 Elusimicrobiota bacterium
TCTCTTTAAAATTTCGAAGGCTGGTTTTGAAAGCGGTCCAGCGGTTCTCACCTTTTCCAGAAAATAGTCCTTTAATCCCTTCAACAATGGCTTTGCCGGCATAATAAACCGCAAATCCAGCTCCAACAATCGCCCCTGCGGCAAAAACAATCGGCCTGGCCAATAAATTTTCAGTTCCCATCAAAGCTTTATCATTGAAGTACTGGCCCAATGCCGCAAACCCTTCCTTTTTTGGTTTTCCATTCACATAACCGGGTTCTATCTCCACCTTAATCCCCAATTCTTCCTTCCCAATAAGATTCGCCAAGGTTTGAAGTGTCCCCACTTGTTGGATGGAGAGGGTGCCGTCTTCATTAATTTTGAGAGGGGCGTTCGGGATGTCCACGCCGTTTAATCGCATGGCGGTGTTGGGCCCCAGGAGAAGGGGAACCGGCAGATTGTCTCTCAATAGTGTCAGGCTTTCAGAGGGGTCTTGCCCTTCGGTGGGAGTCCAGGTGACTTTCACCTCCGAACCCGCCTTGTCTTTCAGATTGACCGTGATGGATTGCGGTTTCCCGTCCTGTTCTCGGGGAGAGAAAACTTCAAAGGCCACCTTC
>JAKLIS010000052.1 GCA_022709485.1 Elusimicrobiota bacterium
AAATTAATTTTATTTTCTAATTCCGCCGCCTGGAGAAACGATTGCATCTCCAGAGGCAAATCTGGATATTTTTCCGCAAGGAGTTGGACGTAATGATCCATGGGCAAGACGCCTTTTTGATAGGCCTGGACGCGGGAATCAAAACCCCATAATTCTTTTGCGAAGTTTTTAATTTTTTCTTCCTTCAAAAAATTTTGGTAAGAAAAAAACTCTTTTTTTATTTGTCCGGCGGTTTTGGACGCCATCCGATAGGCTTCGACATTGGCATGATAATGATAAGGATCATCAATCCCAATGATGGCTGGAATGGGACCTTGCTGGGTGAGGGCGGCATGGATCGGTCCGGATATTCTATTTTTTCTCAATAAATAGTCTGAGACCTCGCTAAGAGTTGCGCGCTCTGGAAAGGACCGGAGCGCCGTCAGTTTTTTTTCTCCGGACGATCCCTCCAGCGCGATGAGGCCGGCTGTTTTTGACTGGGTCAATCCGGTTATGAGCGCAGAAATATTTTTCTGGGCTTCTGCGTTCATGTGCACGTCCTGGATATGAATAATCGCCGGTGCGGTTGAATCTTTTGAAAGAGAAATCCCGCGGATGGCGCCAAACGAAGTGGAAATTGATGAAAGGGCTTTTTGAACATTCTTGTTCTGATTTTCTTTCACCCACTTATGGACGTGTGAATAAACCGGGGCCCGGTTTTTCAAAAGGAGAGGAGAATCCAAAGGGGAGGAAGGAAAAGAGAAGTTGCCGATGGCCTGGGCCTGCGGGAACCGGGCCAATTGGACCGCTTTTGATCTTTCTTTCCAAAAGTTGATTTCAGGGGTATAGGCCAAAACCCCGTTCGTGGTCAAAACCACAAAACTTAATGCGGATGTAAGTGTTTTAATTAAAGTTGTCGAGGACATATCAAGACAGGAAATGAATTTTATCGGTAAGATTGTTCGAACTCATTGAATAATGATAACCACGACCGGCTTAAGAACCCCTTAAGCTTTCGTAAACTATTTGTAAAATTTAGAATTAAAAAACATATTGATAAATCAATTCAAAGGTTAAATCTTAGACCGTAAAACTCAATACGGCCGGAATATGGTAAAAATCCATCTTGTATGCGGCAAAAACTGATTCCCAAAACAGAAATCCTGGTATCCCAGATTGCACTGGGGACATGGCCCCTGTCCGGAGAATTTTGGAGCCATGTGGAGGAAAAAACCTGCTTGGATATCATCCAAACCGCCCTCGATTCGGGAATCAACTTTTTTGACACCGCGCCTTTTTACGGGATGGGCCGGGCGGAGGACATGTTGGGCAAAGCTGCCCAGGGCCGACGGGATAAGTTTGTCATCGCGACTAAATGCGGTTTGGAAAAAACCGGCCGGGCCGTCCGGATCAATTTGACCCCCGCCTTTATCCGCCAAGAATTGGAAGATTCCTTGAAACGCCTTCAAACTGACTATGTGGATTTGTATCAAACTCATTGGCCTGATGAAAAAACCCCTGTCGAAGAAACTTATACTCAAATGAGAAAATTCGTGGATGAGGGGAAGGCGCGCGCCATCGGCATTTGTAACGCGGATCGGCCGTTGTTAGAAAAGACGGCGCCTTATAATTTGTCAACCGTCCAAAACGAATTCTCACTTCTCAAAAGAGAATCGGAAAAGGACGTTCTGCCCTATTGTGAGACGGAAGGGATTGGGTTTTTGGCATACGGCCCTTTGGCGGGGGGGATTTTGTCGGGGAAATACCGGGATGAACCGAAATTTTCAAAAGGGGATCCGCGTCAGTTTTTCTACAAATATTATCAGGGCGAAGCTTTTAAAGCGGCAAAAAAAGTGGTGGATCAAGTTAACGTCTTGGCGGAGGTCCATAAAACAAAAGGAGCCGCGGTTGCGCTGGGGTGGGTGACCAGTCGCCCCGGGATTTTAAGCGCCCTTGTCGGGGCGAAAACGCCTGAGCAAGTAAAAAACAACGCGTTGGGCGGCCGGATCGACATTTCATATGAAGGACTTTGAGATTCAGCCCACCTGCATCCTTCTTCCCTCCAACGACGCGTCTTTGTTTTCCGGAATAAAACCTAAGAAGCCCCAAAAATTCCCTTTTTGGTCATTGGTAAATGGTTCCTTGGCGGGTAGTGGAATCACACTTATCACCACTCCTTATAACCTCCTGGTGGGTGACTCTGTCTTGAATTTGGAAGAAACATCCTGCGAGCAGATATTCCTTTTCGGTTCATGTGGAGGTTTGCCTGGAATGAACGTGGGTGATAGGGTCTTAGTAAAAGAGGCTGTTAATTTGGAAAGTTTCACTCTCATGAATAAACAAAATTTTCATGACCTCGAGTTTGTTCCCGCTCCTGGTAATCTTAGTTCAAATCTTTTTCAATTTAGAAAAGAAGCCGGCCTTAAAGAGGTGATCGGCGCGACGGTGAGTTCGCTGGCATTAGAGAAAAAATGGATTCCGATATTGAAAAATTCCGGGGTATCAGTGATGGACATGGAAGCCTCTGCGGTTTTTTCTGCTGCATCCGCCATTGGGCGAATGGCCGCCGCGGTATTATACGTTTCAGATATCGTGGGATCACATACGCCGGGAACTTTCTTATCGGTCAGCGAACATGACAAGTTAAAAAATTCCCGGAAAATTTTGGCTCAATTTTTATTGGATTATATTTCCCATGGACATTCATGAGATCGCGGCACAAAAATTTCCCCGGCTCGGGGTCAACAAGCGGCGCGAGGTCGCCCGGCTTCTCTTTGAAATTTCAAAACGGGACAACCGTTCCCCGGGCCTGATTCTCGAAGGATTCGAATATAAAAATTACGCCCATCTCAAAGGGCTTCTTTTATCGCTTCGGTACCCCCAAAATTATTCGAGCCGCGACCTAAAACAGTTTTACCTTCCCAAGTTGGAAATCAAATCCCACGCCAAAGCCGATCTCTCCCGGCCTTTATTCCGGCCGAAACATATATATGTGGAAAATTCAGTAAAGGAGAGTTTTTTGGCAGATCGCTTGAAATCCCTTTTCCCGGAAGCGAAAGTGGCCGAGATCCCCACTCTTAAAGAATTCCCGAAAGGAAAATCATTCTCGATCTTGGATTACAATCGCCGGACGGAAACCATTTTCATCATTAAACAAGTTGGAGATTTTTTTAAAACTTGTCCCTGTACAAAAGGCGCCGTTCATTGCGGATACAACGTGATGAATTTGGGATTTGGATGCCCCTTCGAATGCGCCTATTGCTACCTCCAGGAATATCAAAATATTCCTGGGATTGTTCTTCCTGCCGACCTCGAAGAATTTTTCAAACAATTTGATTCCCGGCAAATGCGAAAAGGATCTTTAAAAATGGCGCGGGTGGGCACGGGTGAGTTCACCGATTCCCTCGCATTGGACCCCATAACGGGATATTCCAAGGCGATAATTGAATTCTTTGGGGCTTACCCCGACATATTTTTTGAATTTAAAACGAAATCCACAAACATAGAGAATATTCTCGCTTCGAGTCCCGGCCCCAATATCGTGGTGTCTTGGTCTGTAAATCCTCAAACTGTAATAAATGAGTCGGAAGCACTGACGGCTTCTTTGTCGGATCGAATCATGGCTGCTAAAAAATGCGTTCAGGCGGGATTTAAGGTGGGGTTTCATTTTGATCCCCTTATTTATTACGACCGTTGGGAAAGTGATTACGAAGATGTGGCGGCAAAGATTTTTGAAAATATTCCGGAAGAAAAAATCGCGTGGATTAGCCTTGGAACTCTCAGATTCGCCCCGCCATTAAAAAAAGTTATTGAAAACCGTTTTCCTCAGAATAAATTCTTGGATGAAGAACTCATCCTCGATTTTGATGGAAAATTGCGGTATTCAAAGATTTTGCGGGATAACTTGATAAGCGTCATCGCTGGTTTTATTCGAAAGAAATTGAAGCGCGTTTTGATTTATCCCTGCATGGAAGAGATAGGCGTTTGGACTCTGTCGGGGCCTTGTTCAGGAAAGCCCTTTCCTTGACAGCCGGAGGATATTATGGGAGCGTTGTTCACACGAGAAAGAAAAATTTAGGAGATAAATTATGAAAAAAGTTTCGACCCTGGTATTTGCCGCGGGCTTTTTAATGGTCGCGGGTGTAGGGTGCAAGAATTTTATGGGACCCAAAACGATCAAGAAAGGTTCGAACGTAAGAATGAACTATACCTTGACCGTGGATGGAAAAGTCGTGGACAGCTCCAGCGGCCGCGAACCACTCTCTTTTGAGCAAGGCGCCGGCCAAATTATCCCGGGGCTTGAAAAAGCCTTGGAAGGATTGAAGAATGGAGATAAAAAACAAGTAACCGTACCGCCGGAAGAGGGATACGGAGTCATTGATCCCAAAGCCGTTCAAAAAGTGCCCAAAGCGTCTTTCAAGGACATGAAAAATTTAAAAGTGGGAATGCCTGTTCGCGGCCAGCAGGGAAATCGCCCCATTCAGGCCACTGTTGTTGCCATTGGCGCCAAGGAAATCACTCTCGACTTCAATCATCCCCTGGCTGGGAAAACGCTCAATTTCGATGTTGAAATTGTGGAAGTGGGCGGACCTTCGTAACATTCAATTTAATTCCGCCACTCCCCGACGGGAGTCGAAAAATTCATGAAGATTTCCTTGCGGCTCATCCTATCCCTGGTCTCCATCATCATGTTGGTGGTTTCTCTTTTTACTCTCTATCAGGTTCGTCATGAAAAACGGGTTTTGATAGATGAATTGGATCGGCGAGCTGGTGTTTTGGCGGAGGGCCTTCAAGAATCCATTGAGTCTCATCTCGCAAACGCCAAATTTAAAGAAATCGAACGGATTGTGGAGAAATTTGGGAATCGGGAGCGTTTGGCCGGAATTGCCATCTATGATCAGGAATTTAAACCGTTGGCCGTCACCAAGAGTCTGGCTGAATATTTAACCCATCCTCCTTACGGCCTGAATTCTGTGTTTGCTTCCGCTTCGCCTCAAGGCCGGCTTCAAGATTTTCCGCCCGATCGCAAAATTCATGCCTTCATGTACCCCTTTCAAAATAAAGACCAGATGGTCGTCTTGGCCATCTTTCATAATGCAAATCACATTGAAGCTCGCGTTAAAGTCATCTGGCAAGAAGGTTTTATTCGTTGGTTTATTCAGGCCTTACTTATTTCACTGGTGACGCTTCTTATCATTCGGTGGAATATCATGGCCCCTCTCAATCGAGCGGCCGACTGGATAAAGGAACTTCGTTTGGGCGGAGTCGAGGATACCAGGCCGCCTCTTCCCAAAGACATATTTGGATCCTTGGCAAAAGAAGTTACTCATATCGCCCAAAGTCTTACCTCCGCTCGCCAAGCCGCCGAACAGGAAGCCCGGCTCCGGCAGTCTGGAGAATCCCTTTGGACGCCTGAAAGGCTGAAAGAGTTTGCGCGCAACAAGCTTCAAAACCGGCCTTTGATAGTTGTCTCAAATAGAGAACCCTACATGCACGTGAAAAAAGGAAAAGAAACCGAGTGTATCGTTCCCGCGAGCGGGCTGGTGACGGCGTTGGAACCGGTTCTAAGGGCTTGTGGAGGAACGTGGATCGCCCATGGCGGAGGCGATGCTGATCGCGACATGGTTGATTCTAAGGATAGATTAAATGTCCCTCCAGATGAACCCCAGTATAGACTCCGGCGGGTTTGGCTTTCGAAGGAAGAAGAGGACGGATATTACTACGGGTTTTCAAATGAAGGTCTTTGGCCGCTCTGCCATATCGCCCATGCCCGCCCCCTGTTTAAACCCGAGGATTGGGGGACCTATCAATATGTCAACAAAAAGTTTGCCGAGGTGGCCTTGGAAGAAATGAGAGGGATGGAAGAACCATTCCTTTTGGTTCAGGATTATCACTTTGGTTTGTTGCCGCGGTTGATAAAAGAAAAGAGGCCGGACGCGCGCGTGGCCCTATTCTGGCACATCCCGTGGCCCAATCCTGAATCCATCGGCATTTGTCCGTGGGCCCGGGAACTTTTGCATGGAATGTTGGGAGCCGATTTAGTGGGTTTTCATATTCAATTTCACTGCAATAATTTTTTGGAAACAGTCGATCGGTATTTGGAAACCCGCATCGAATGGGAGAGATTTGCCGTGAACCGTCAAAATCACACGACATGGGTTAAGCCTTTTCCCATCAGCGTTGATTTCACTCAGAAGCCGGATGATATTTTTTCGCCCGACGAAAAAAAGAGTGAGAAAGAGATTATTCTTAAAACTCTGGGTATCAAGGCAAAATACCTGGGAGTGGGTGTGGATCGAATCGATTACACAAAAGGCATTGTTGAGCGCTTCCGCGGAGTTGAGCATTTTTTAGAAAAGAATAAACAATATCAAGGACAATTTACTTTTGTGGAACTGGGCGCTCCGAGCCGGACCTTGTTAAAACGGTATCATGATTTAATTGGCGAAGTGGAGGGGGAGGCCGATCGTATCAATCATCGTTTCCGAACCAAAGATTGGAAACCCATCATTTTTCTTAGAAAACACCACAGCCACAAGGACATTACTCCCTACTACAAGGCGGCGGATATTTGTCTTGTGACCTCTTTGCATGATGGAATGAATTTAGTGGCCAAAGAATTCGTAGCTGCCAGAGACGACGCCTCCGGGGTTTTAATTTTAAGTTCTTTCGCGGGTGCTTCCCGGGAATTGCGTGACGCCCTCATTGTGAATCCTTATGACGTGGAACAAATGGCGGAAGCCCTGCGTTATGGGTTGGAGATGAATTTAGAAGATAAGATGAACCGCATGAAACGAATGAGAGAGGCTGTCCGTGAGAATAATATCTTTCGATGGGGGGCCAACCTCATTGATGAACTGGCTCAAATTCGAACAATAGAATCGGATAAAACCCCCACGTGAGGAATGGCCGGATGAGATATTTTTTTTCGGAATGGCCGGCAATTCATCGGAAATTGACCCGAGGGAAACGCCGGGTTTTTCTGTTTGATGTGGATGGGACCTTGGCCCCCATTGTGCCGAGCCCCCAGAAAGCCAAAATTTCGAACCCAACGAAATCTATTCTCCGCCGCCTTTCCAGGAAGAAAAACACGAGGATAGGGATATTGTCGGGGCGCTCGTTAAAAGACGCCAGACGGATGGTCGGATTAAAAGGAATAATTTATAGCGGCAATCACGGGCTGGAAATACAGACTCCAAAAGCCCGTTTTGTTCATCCAGCCGCAAAGAATCAAGCCTTTATTTTAAGCCGCCTCATTGGAAAATTTGGCCGCGAATTTAAAAACATTCCCGGGGTCATCATTGAGGATAAGGGATTCTCTATCAGTATCCACTTTCGAAAAGTCCTTGATCCCTTTTTTATGAAAGCGGCAAAGAGAATTTTTTTGGATCGAATAAAACCCGTGTGCGACAGGGCGGATCTTTTCGTGAGAACCGGCAAAAAAGTTTGGGAAATTCTTCCTTCTGATATTTGGAACAAAGGATCGGCCGCCCAGTTTCTATGTCGAAAGGTGTGTCCCGGTGCCATTCCCTTATTTGTGGGGGACGATGTCACGGATGAGGATGCTTTTGCCGTGTTTAAAAAAACAGGAATTACCGTTCGGGTGGGGCGGAACAAGCATTCATCCGCCGCCTACTACATAAAGAGCCAAAAGGAGATGGAAAGACTTTTAAATCTTTTAACTTTATGAGTTTAAAGCGAGCCGAACAACCCTTCCAATTTATGACCCAAGTGAGTTTAGTGGAACTCACGGGGCTCAAAGCCTTTGATCTTCATGATCTTTTGGCTCATCTCAAAGCTGTCTCAGGATCTTCTATATATCATCATACCCATCATTTTCTTAAACAACATCAGTTCCTTTCTCCAGAACCTCCCAATGATTTTGCCTATTGGGTCACGGAAGTTATGCAGGAGCAAAGACTGGGAGAACAATTGGCGTCCATTGACACTATCCAATATTCATCCATCCGCGCCTTGAGAGAAAAAATAATCGGCGTCATCGAAAAGCATATGAATAATGCCAAGTCCCTCCGGGCGGCACCCGAAGGAGAAGAATTTCATTTCATGAAATCTAAGAGTTTTATTCTTCCAACGGCGTATTTGGTCTTTGATTTAAGCGAATTCCT
>JAKLIS010000520.1 GCA_022709485.1 Elusimicrobiota bacterium
CCCTTCTGCTCGCAAGGAACGATAACTTCTGCAACTGATTGCTAAATAGTCATAGTTCAACTTCCCGTTTTATTGAGGAGTGCTCATGAGAATTTCACCACCGACTCACTGTCGTTCATTGCTCGTGCAGTCCATCGTCATTGCCGCCATCACCAGTTGCACAAACACTTCCAATCCATCTCTTTTGATTGAGGCGGGAATCCTGGCCAAAAAGGCCGTGGATTTGGGGTTAAAAACGCCTCATTGGGTGAAAACCAGCTTGGCGCCGGGCTCTAAAGTGGCCACCGATTTTCTGACGGAAGCGCGGCTCATGCCTGCCCTGGGGAAACTTGGTTTTCATTTGGTGGGCTACGGCTGTACGACCTGCATCGGAAATTCAGGGCCGCTCCCTTCTTTTGTGGAAAAAGAAATAAAGGAGAAAGATTGGGTGGTGTGTTCGGTCCTTTCCGGGAACCGTAATTTTGAAGGCCGCGTTCATTCGCAGGTCCGCGCAAATTACCTGGCCGCGCCGGCGCTCGTGGTGGCGTACGCCCTCGCGGGGACGGTCCTGATTGATCTGGAAAAAGACCCGCTTGGGCAGGACGCG
>JAKLIS010000521.1 GCA_022709485.1 Elusimicrobiota bacterium
CAGCTTTTGCACGCTGGCGGGCCAGTTGGAATAGCGGTCCACACCCACCAGGCGGTCGCAGGCGCCCAGCGCGCACACCGTCTCGGTCAGCGAGGGCAGCAGGCTGACGATGCGCGCCGGCGCGGCGTCGAAGTGCGTGGTCTGGCCGGCGTCGTCGTGGATTTCAAAGGCGTGCGCACTGCCGAGTGCCAACAGGGCCAACACACTCAGCCCGACCCGAGTCCACACATTCTTGCTCCCTCTCCCGCGTGCGAGAGAGCGTTGGGGTGAGGGTGCGCGCGGTGACGAGGGATCCGCCGCTGCCCTCACCCCTGCCCTCTCCCAGAGGGAGAGGGAGAAAATCCAAATCCAGGCCCTTGCCGTCATGGAGCATCCTTTATGGTCACCGGCAGCCCTGCCACCATCAGCGTCACCCGCTCGCAGCGTGCGGCCACTTGCTGATTGAGCTGGCCCAGCGCATCGACGAAGGCGCGCACCTCGCGGCCCAGCGGGATCACGCCCAGGCCGATCTCGTTGCCGACCAGCACGAGAGGCCGGGGCAGCGTTCGATTGCTTGCAAAAGCATAGCTGTCTGCGCT
>JAKLIS010000522.1 GCA_022709485.1 Elusimicrobiota bacterium
TTTAACCTTCACTTTCTCGCCTGGGTCGCTCTCGTTCCGCTTTTAGCGTCGTACAAATTCGAAGGACCCCCACCGCGTCTTGAAATTGACAAAGGACGTCATGCCCGCGAAAGCGGGCATCCAGATCGTATACTTGCCTTTAAATCCAGATTTAAAGCCTGGATGCCCGCTTTCGCGGGCATGACGGGAACTCGAAGAATTCAGTTTCTTTTTGGTTTTCTATGCGGTCTCATCGCCAATCTCATTATTTTTTCTTGGTTTTGGCCCACATTTCAAGCCGCCCAAATTTCCTTTCCAATTACTTTTTTCTCATGGGTGGCATTGGCCGCGATTCTGGGGATCTACTTTGGCGTTTTCTTCTGGGGAGTTTCTTTTTGCGAGAACTCTTGGCTCCGCCCCTTTTGGGCAGGGGCGTTGTGGGTGGCGCTCGAATCAATCCGATCCACTATTTTAACAGGGTTTCCCTGGGCTCTTTTAAGCCACACCCAGGTCCACAATTTGCCTTTGATCCAAATGGCCTCTGTTACCGGCGCGCCGGGAATCTCTTTTTTAATTGCCG
>JAKLIS010000523.1 GCA_022709485.1 Elusimicrobiota bacterium
TGAGCTTGCGTTGGTGACTGTCCCAAAAGGTCGGTACATTTGCAAAACGTCCCGAACAACTGATCATCCAGATCATTACGGTCGGTTAAAATAACTAATGTCGGATTTTCCATTGCTGGATGATGGATAATTTTCCCGGCATAAAACGCCATAGACAAGCTCTTACCCGACCCCTGAGTATGCCATATAACCCCAATCCGCCCATCCTGCGAACCCTCTCCCTTGCTCCCTCTCCCACTGGGAGAGGGCCGGGGTGAGGGTATTGCCGCCGGGCGATATGTCCGGGCCGTGCAGCACCGCGTAGCCGAGCGCTTCGAGCCAGGCGAGGGCGGCGTCTTCGACAATTGATTCAGTAAACTGACTCATTCTTTCACCTTCCAGTGGCCGCCCTTGTCCGGGCCAATACGCCCCAGTCGTCCGGATTCGCGCAGCTTTCGCACCGCGCGCTTAACGGCGCTTTCCGATTTCCCCAGCAACGCGGCCATCTGCGCGAATGTCAGTCCAGGCTGCTGCTTCAGCAGTTCCAGGATTGCCACCGGTGTGCTCTGGGGCGT
>JAKLIS010000524.1 GCA_022709485.1 Elusimicrobiota bacterium
AGAGAAATTCAGGGGTTTGCCGGCAATTAGCACACAAAACTGCTTGAACTGCAACAATTGTATGTCTGTTTGTCCAACAAATGCAATAAATAAAAATATTTCACAGGGCATTTCCATTGATTTAGGCAAATGTATATTTTGCGGAGATTGTGAAAGAGAATGCAGTGAAAGCTCAATAAAATTCACTAATTTCCATAAAATATCCTCGACTTCACGGGAAAATTTAATCGTTGATTCAAATACAACTATAGAAACTTACAAAGCGGCAGCCATAAAAGCATCGGAGCAGATTAAAAAGCTGTTTGGCAAGTCTTTAAAACTCAGGCAAGTTTCAGCAGGCGGATGCAACGGCTGTGAAATAGAATTAAATGCCTGCTCCAATGTAAACTTTGATATGGGAAGGTTTGGTGTTGATATTGTCGCTTCTCCAAGACACGCCGACGGAATCATCATTACCGGACCCATTACAAAAAATATGGCAGATGCACTTGAAGATGCGTATAAAAGCATGCCATGTCCTAAAATCATAATATTGGCAGGGACTT
>JAKLIS010000525.1 GCA_022709485.1 Elusimicrobiota bacterium
TCTGCCGCTTCCATCAATCAATTAAACGCTTCTTTCTTAATCCGAAAAATTCAATTCTAAGGTTCGTCGTCCCGAGAGGTCTTTGCTCAGGGGGCAGCGAGAGGGCGGGGTTTCGTCGTCCCGAGATGTCTCTGCTCGGGACCTCTCTTGGGATGCCGATCAGAAAATTCTCGTGCCGAGCAGAAAATTCTCGGCATGGCAGGGCCTGGGTATGACGCTATTGACCCCAAGAAATGGGTTCAACTTCATTGGCCGGCATCCAGCCCTTTAGGCCCTGTTGAGGAACGCCCACTTCGGTCCAGTCCGGTCGTTTGTTAAGTAAAAGGACCTTTGTTCCTTCTGGAACCGTAAATCCGACCGCATATTCTATCCCGGGACCGTTGCGGACTTCTCCGGGAACTTTAGTGACAATCGCAACGGGACGGTCCGTCAAAACAATATTAGCGCCCATCCAAATTCCCACACAAACTCCGCAAGTGCCCAATATCCACACCGTTAAACCGGGCCAAATATCGCCTTTGACCCAGCCGAGCGTCAAGGCGC
>JAKLIS010000526.1 GCA_022709485.1 Elusimicrobiota bacterium
AGAAGATCTTGCAACAAAAAAAAGAAATTTTAGATTTATATCGGGGCCAATCTTTGCAAACATTATTCTCGCTGATGAGATTAATAGAACTCCACCTAAAACCCAGGCAGCATTGTTAGAAGCAATGCAAGAACATAAAGTAACTGCAGCCGGACAAACATATCAATTACCCGAGCCATTTTTTGTTCTTGCAACTCAAAATCCTATTGAACAAGAAGGAACGTACCCGCTTCCGGAAGCTCAACTGGATAGATTTATGTTTAATCTATGGTTAGAGTATCCTTCTGTTGAAGAAGAAATAAAAGTTGTTCAAACAACTACCAGCGAGTATAAACCAATTTTAAATAAAGTCGTTTCTTCAGATGAATTAATATTATTTCAAGATCTAGTTAGAAAAGTTCCTGTTGCACCAAATGTAATTGAGTTTGCAGTTAAAGTTTCTAATATGACAAGACCAATAAACGGGAATTCTCCGAAGTATGTTAAAGATTGGGTAACCTGGGGTGCCGGCCCGAGAGCATCTCAATACTTAGTTATGGCTG
>JAKLIS010000527.1 GCA_022709485.1 Elusimicrobiota bacterium
CCTGATGGGGCGGTATCCGGGCGAGAAGCATAGTTCGAGCAATGAGGACCCGCAGCATGAGGTAACGCTGACGCAGGGGTGCTGGATGGCGAAATATGAGTTAACCAAGGCCCAGTGGACGGCGGGGATGGGTGCGACGCCGTGGTCGGGGGGAAGAGATGTGTCGGATGACCCGGACAGTCCGGCGGTGTATGTGAGTTGGAATGCCGCTTTTTCAGCGCGAAACGGAACAGAGCGAGGTCATGCACCGTCATTCCTGCGAAAGCAGGAATCCAGAGGGCTTGCAGGAAGCGGACTGCGGATGTTCTCTGCATCTCTGCTCTCTCAGGGGTGACGGAGAAGGCAAGGGGGGATGGAAGGGTAGGCGTGACGGGAAGACGATATGCGTGAAAGGCATCCAGCAGTATACATCATGGCCAGTAGACGCAATGGCACGCTCTACACCGGCGTAACGAGCGACCTGCCGCAACGGGTTTGGCAACATAAGACCGACTCCCTGGAAGGTTTCACAAAGCGGTACCAAGTGCATATGTTGGTG
>JAKLIS010000528.1 GCA_022709485.1 Elusimicrobiota bacterium
GTGTGTACTACGTACCAGTTTTTCATTTTATTTAAAGAGAATACTGAGTAACTTGGCGAGAATTGTATCGAGTATGCCGATAAAAATCCCTAAGATCACAGTTACAACAATAACCACAATTGTAGATGATTTTAACTCTTCGCGCGTACTCCATGCAACCTTTCCTAATTCCGCCTTGACTTCTTTTAAAAAATTAATTGGCTTTGCAATTATATTCATTTTCTACTTACCTTAGCCGTCCTTATTTTACAGGAGCGGCAGGACTTGAACCTGCAGTCACGGTTTTGGAGACCGTTGGTTTGCCATTAACCGACGCCCCTATATTCGGCACTACTTAATCTCCTTATGCGGGGAATGCTTATGACAGGAATTACAAAACTTAGATATCTCTAAGCGATCCTGATGCAGTTTCTTATTTTTTGTCGTCGTATAGTTTCTGTTTTTGCAAACCGTACACTCTAGTGTAATTATTTCTCGCATTTGATTTCCTAAGCTGGAGACGAGAATTGAACTCGTGACCCCGTCCTTACCAAG
>JAKLIS010000529.1 GCA_022709485.1 Elusimicrobiota bacterium
TTTGCAACACTTCTGCTCTCTTTTTTTCACCGCCTGAAAATCCTTCATTTAAATACCTTCCTGCAAATGACGGATCCATTTTTAACATCAACATCTTTTCGAGCAATAGTTTCCGGAACTCTGGAATAGAAATCCCTTTATCTGCTATATTAACTGCCTTTCGCCTTGCGTTGAGTGCAGTCCGCAAAAAATTTGCCACTGTCACACCAGGGATTGAAACCGGATATTGAAAAGCCAGGAATAAGCCTAACCTGGATCTTTCATCAGTTGCGAGATCCAGTATATTTTGTTCTTTGAAATCAATAGAACCTTCGGTAACTGTGTATGAAGGATGTCCCATCAATGTATATGCCAATGTCGATTTTCCGGTTCCGTTGGGACCCATAATGGCATGCACTTCACCCTGCTTCACCGAAAGGTTTACGCCTTTTAGGATTTCTTTTTCTTCGATCTTTACCTTAAGATTCTTTATTAGTAGTTCTGACATTAATTGCTCCAACTATTATTTATGATTTTTAT
>JAKLIS010000053.1 GCA_022709485.1 Elusimicrobiota bacterium
TGTTCTCGTTCACCTATTCAACTTTTCAAAATCCAACGGCGGCCCCAGATCTCCTCCGGCCCGCGCCAATCTTGCGATGGCCATCCTCATTGCGGGCATCAACATCTCCTTGGGCCTCTCCCCTCTCGATCCACACTCTTTCCTCGTGCACTTATCCGCCAATATTGTCGGGCTTATCCTTTTTCCCGCTGTCATAGATTGGATCCGCCAGAATAAGCCCGGCCGAACGGCGGGATGGACGATTGGTCTTATGCACGAGGCGGGGGTGGTGGTCGGGGAATTTATTTATCAGCTTCCCGTCTATCTTGTGGTGGTCTTGGGGCCCTTGGTTTTACCGAGTGCCACCATCACGGGCCTTGGAATTGCCCTCTCCTTGATGTTGGCCTATCGCTTTGGAAAAGATCACAGAGGTTACAACTGGGGCCAACAGACGTTTTTAATGGGAATTGGATTTGTGTTTGGAGGAGTGATGCTTATCCCATTTGTGAGCGATTCTTTGGGGACATCTATTTTCCTTGCGGCCATGTCGGCCCATTTCATTTACTCGGGATTAGAAGGGATATTGAAAAAATTTGCTGTCCATTGGCCATGGCTTCAACCCTTCGCGGATTGGCTTCCTCGGGCGTCCATTATTGATAGCCGAGGAGTGATGGAAATATCGGACCTGGAAGCGAGGTTCATGATCGCCATGGTTTATTCTCTCGAAGGGCAAAATAGCAAAGCGCTTCAAATTCTCAAAAACCGAGATCAATTCCCGGGCTCTTTTGATGGAAACGAAATGATTTACCGTTACATGGAGTATCGGGAACGCTTTTCCGAAATTCTGCCCGGCCGGGACACCACTTTTTTTCAAAAATGGCGTAAAGAAAATCTTTTCCTAAACCTCACCGATGAAGAGAAACAGCTTTTCTTCCTGAAAAATAATGCAGTCGTCAAAACTCTCAGAAGGAAAGAGCCCCAATTAAAAGCGAGCCGGAATTACCTAAATCGAAAACTCGGGGCGATGGGACGGTCCGGATTTTCGACAGAAGAGGAAGAATTCATGCGGGGGATGGTGGAAACTTTTAAGGATTATCAGAAACTCAGCGGAGATTTAAATCGAATGGTGATTTTCAAAGTTCCAGGCGCCGCTTTTTTGAAAGATGACGATGGCGGCGAAATTTCCGGCGCGGAAATAACCGAATTTTTCAAAATTATCCGCCATCCGGATTTTCCAAGAATGGCTCAAACTGTCTTCACGGTGTTAAAAATTAAAGCTCCCGGATTGGCTTTCAGGTATTTTGAAAAAGAGGGGGCCCCATTCAGAGAGCTCATCGCTTTTTCGGGTGATTTTCAGTCCTTCCGAGAAGTAACTCACGGGGAAGTGGGCGAATTTCTTGATTGGATTGATAACCAAGGAAAGGAAATTCGGGCGGAAATCTTAAAAATCGTGTTGGCAGCCCGTTATACTCAAGCCCGTAAAATAAACAATAACCACAATTGGGTTGAACTGCTCGAGAAACTGGATATGGACGATATCGCCATTTTCTTGTCTCTGGTTTATAACCACGGGCTTGGATGGCGGAAATTAAAGTTATTTGTGGAAAAATATGGAACTCGGGGAGTTCCAATTGAGCTGTTCGCCTTTCCCGAGGAGGACGCCGATTATATGTCTCCCGCCATTGTTATGACTCAAAGCCTAGTCGCTTTTATGGTCAACCTGGGCCGCGAGGGAGGCGTTCGTTTTTACAATACCGGTGAGGAAAGAGAAAAATTGACGCGCGCCGGTGAAATTTTGAACGAAAAGTTGACCCGTCTGTTGAATTATTCCAGCCCCGCGAAGAGCGGCCGTATTACTGATTCTGTGCTCGATAGAGCAAAAAACCGAGTCGACAGCCCCGATAGCCCTGGTTTTTTAAGAACAATCATGGGCGATGAATTGGAAAGAATGAAAAATCCAACCCCGGATATTCGCGACGCCATTGATGAGATCATTATTGAAAGAAACGGCGGCCGCCACTCTGTTTTTCGACTCCCTGATTCTGGAGAAGAAGGCATTCAATTGGCGCCGGAGGTTAAGGAAATGGGGGGGAATCACCGCTATCAAAATATTGTGTCGGTCCTTCAGGGCGCGCTCAATATCCTTTTTGGCTTCCAAGACAAAGAGAATGTGAATAATAACCTCCGAAGGATAGACCTCGTTCGCGGTGAAGGGTACCATAACTTCCATGAAGTCGGTGTTGAAGAAGTATTGGGAGAAGGGGAGCTATCTCGAGACGCCAAAGAGTTTTTCTTCCGCCACCCGGACCGGCTCCGGTGGTTTTTGGACAGTGATTTTGTTCAGGATATTATTCGGGCCCTCGGAGGAAAAGGAAACTACGCGGTTATGATCCTTTCTTGGGTGGCCGCCTTTTTGGAAAGAGTGTATCGATATGAAGCGGCGGTGGATATGGATTCTTTAAAAGAGGCCCTTTCGGGCGTTCAATATACTTATAAATTTTCAAAGGCGGTTGATTTAGGACGGGTCAAGATTTTCAACGGTCGGCTGAACCAATGGTTTTTGGACGAAGAAACCCCTATTCCCATGCTGGATCCAGCCTCAACGCCTTTTGATGTTTTAGGAGAGGCTCATTCAATTAAGACCCTTCAAGACTTTATTCATTTTGTGAACCGACTGCCGAAAAGCGATTCCCGCTTATTGATATTTGAAAAAGCCTTCGAATACCATGACCGGACGTATATTGTCACCGCGCGCGGTGGCCGGGTGGAATTAAACTACAGCAGTGTGACGTATTCTAAGGTGGCCGGCCAGTTTATGCTGGAGCGCCAGGAAGGGGCATTGGGACTCATTGAAGATGGTCGGTTCAGCCCCAAATGGTATTTGAAGCCGGACGTTGAAAACGCCCATGAATGGTCAACCCGGGCGTCTTTTGAAATGGACCGCCTCATTAAGGAAGGGGTGATTAAGGTCATTCCCGAAAACGATGATTCGCCGGCGATTATTTCAGACCTTCATGTTGATTTGGGATTGGCCTATGACCCCACGGGAAATTTGGTGACAAAAGTTGACGGGAGATTGGTTTATGGGGCGCATCCTGAAAAAATTCAACTGGATCCCGAACGGTACCCGATGTTTTTTTATCAAGCTATTGGATTGACTGAATGGGCTGAAGATGATTCATGGGGCGAAAAGATTAAAGCTGCGATGCGGGCCGAGCGCCCTCCTCAACCCAAAAACATTCAACTGGCGCCCGCCAGTTGGAAACAAGGCGCCCCAGCCGCAAATCTGGACAAACCCCATTACGAAAAATCACTGCTCTATTTGGGGATCATGGTCCTGCTGACACGAATATTCAAAATCCAGCACAAGACCGTACAGAGAATATTGCCGCTTCTTATTGCTGTCGGGCTCTTGTCGGTTCCCCTGGAATATATGGGAATGGGGATTTTATTGACCGGGGGATTTGATGGGACGACTCGATTGATATATCTCGCCGGGGCCCTTTTCCTTCATTTGGGGTTGCGCTTTCTCTTAAGAAACCAAACCCGCGGGTCGCCATGGAAAAGCTTGGGCCTGAGCTCCGCCACGGATGTGGGCCTCGTTTTCGTTTATGTTCTTTTCCTCCAGATTCTTCCGCCCTTTGCTTATTCCAACCTGATTCCTTTCATTGTTCATTTGGCCTTCGATATTTTTTCTATGCATAAATTTAATGGCAACGGCATTAATGGCTCGTCTCTTACACAAGCCCCCATAATCCCTGCGGATTCCCCGAAACGGCCGGTGGTTCCTCAGGGAACAATTCGAATGACAATCGATATTCACTCCAGGAAACCTCCCATCTTCGACACCATTTACGCCCAATTTTCGGACAATGAAATTAGGGATATTCACAATGAAATATGGAGCCGGTCGGAAGAATATAGAGATCTTTTTATAGATCCGGCGATACCGATAATGACAGTTTGGAAATCCCTGCTCATTAATGACGTCTTATTGGACGCGTTTGTGGTGTCGGAAATCCCAACAGGGACGATTATCAACCATGAGAAATTGGGGAAGCTAAAAATCACCGGTTTTGTGAACCAGGGAAAGTTTGGAGCCGTCTACCGAGCGGTTCAAATTGATAATCCAGAAGCCACTTTTGCCCTCAAATTCCTGTCTTTAAACACGAGAACTATTTTGGATTATATTCTGGCGAATGCTTTCTTTAAAGAAGAAATGGCGACGTTGGATCGCCTTAGCCAAATTCCCGGGCCTCACTTTACCCCAGAATTTTTTGGAAGCGGATACGATAAAAAGTACGGGCCCTTCTTTGCGATGGAGTTTATTGAGGGAACCTCTTTAAAAGACAGAGAGACCATCACCGTAAACGAGGCCATTCAGATTGTCGAGGCGGTCAATGACATCCATGCCAAAGGTCATACTATTCATGGCGATTTGAAGCCCAGCAATATCATGCTGACCGCCAACGGCATCAAACTAATTGATTTAGGCACGGCCATCCCGGCGGACCGGACAGTCTGGATGTTGGGGGATTACGCGTTTTCTAGAGATTATAAAGACACTTCGCCCAACAGAGAAGGCCTCCCCTCTACACAAGGTTCTGATTTTTATGCCGTCGGAAAAATGTTTCTCAGTTTGGCCTCTTCAGAAGTGCAAATGGTCGTCGACAAGGCTCTTCTCAAGTCGTGGGGAAGCCTGAGTCCGGCAGAAGAGTTTAAAAAGGCCTTAAAGACACTGCCTTCTGATTCGGAATTGAATTTAATTGGATCTCCTGACAATGAAACCAGAAGTGACCCTTTCCAGCCCGGATTTGATGTACAGTCGGAATCCCCTGATCCTAAAGCCGTTCCCCCGGCTGTTCCTCCCGCGCGAGAGCATCCAAAAAACAATATCCATACCGATGAAACACAAGTGCTTTTAGATCCCGCGGAAGAGTTGACGGAGGGAGAGAAATCCGAAGAAAATTTTGCCGCTTCTCTTGCCGCTCGGCTTTTCCGCCAGAATAGAACCCATTCCGATTGGTCCTTGCTTATAAAAGCGGCTAATAGAATCATCTGGCTAATCAATATCATGGGGATCTTGGTCCACGAATCCGGGCACATTTTACTTACGCCTTGGATTGTCCGTTGGCACCGGGGAGTTCTAATGGAAGTTTTAAATGGGAAAACCCCTTTAAAAGATCCGCGGATGTCGGAGGAAAAGTCGACTGGTTTTATTTCACAACTTGAACCTCTCGCGGGGATCGCCGGCAATCTGATTGCCGCGGCCGTCATATTGGCCCTAAATCCAACGGGAAATATTCATTGGACGCTGCAAATCCTTCTTTTGTCGTTTATCCTTTCCAATTTCTTTACCGCCGCCGCCGAAGGACTGGGGCTCATTTTCCCCCGCCTCTATCCCGATTCCGACTTAAGCAAATGGGTGAAGGTTTTTGGTCCAGCTTCATTGAATCACCAAAAGGAAATTGAAGCGGCTCGCGCCCGCGGGGAGTGGTACGAGGCAATTTTAAACATATATCTTGAAAGAGGATTGTCTCCGGAAGATGTTCATAAAAAAATTGACGGCCTTCTTAAGGAAAAATTTTCTCCAGAAGACCAACTACAGCAGGCAGATGTTGTCAGCCAACTTAGTGAGGAATTAAATATTAACCTTCAATTGTTGACGGAATTTGAAGAAACAGGGCCAACGGCCATCCTTAAACAAGTGGCCCGTTCGGAAGGGATAGTTGAACCACAAGAATTGGAAAAATTTATTCAAAAAATGCAGCCCGTCCGGTCACTTTTGGACGGGGTTGGTTATTTGGTCATGAGCGTGGTGCTCTCCGGGCAGATTTCCGAGAAAATGGATTCACAAACGATCGCACAAGAAATCCGTCCTATTTTGGAAGGGCTAAATAAAAAGGATAAAGCCTTTTTGATTAACTGGGCGGATTCAGGTGTGTTTATTATCCAAGCCGAAAAGGAATTTTTTAAATTTCTTAAAGACCATGGCGTGGTCGTTTCTGAGGCCCATGCTATCGCATTTTATGAATCGCGGTTTCTTCCCAGTTTCCTGATTGTTCAAAGGCTATCACTTAAAAAGAGTTTTTCGGATAGTCAGGTATCCCTGGCGTCTGATTCAATCGTTCGGCATGAGTTTCATCATTTAATTTGGGATTTCTTGGAGCGGTCCGGTGCGACAAAAAGATGTTCGGAAAAAGAGGCTGCCGCCTCAACCGCCTTCAATCATTTGAGAAGTGAACTTATCGCGTATATTCTGGAAAATCCTTGGAGACTTAGAACCATTGAGCCTGAATTTTTATGTTATTCGAAAGATAAGGAAATATTGGAAAAGACGCAGGAATTAAGAGACATTGCCTCCCTTTCCATTGATATCGGAGGGCGGTTGGGGGTTTCCCCCCGGGCATTTATTTTTGCCGCCATGGAGGCGACCAATTACGAGGAATTGAAGGATAAATTTACTGCTTTGGTTCCGATAACAAGTTTCGATAATGAAAAGATGGTAAAAATTCTTTTTGAGGCATGGAATCAACCTTTCGCGCGGGTTTACCTGGCTCCGTTTTTGAAATTCAAGGGGTTCAAGTTCGATGAAGGCGTTTTAAGATCATTTATTCTTAGAAAGCTAGACGAAAGGCCTCTTCCCATGCGCAGCTTCGGGGTCGAACAACGTAAAGTTACGGTCCAGGATTTGTTTGATAATTTTAACCTGCTCGCCCGTTTTGCTGCGGCTTTGGGCGTTTCCATTTCTTGGGACGATGAAATAAAGCGGCGGCTCATAGAACCGCGGCTCCTTTTGCCGCGGGAAACAGCTCAAACCATTTTGGGCATGGAAATCCCGATGAGGTGGATTTTGTTGGAGGCCGGCCCAGAACAATTTCTATCTTCACTCATTGATCCTTTGCATGTGAACGAGGAGAAAACCTATCAAATTTACTCTCAAATCATTAAATCTTCCCCGGCGATGCAAAAGGCATTTCAAGAGGTTTTGGATGACATTATTGAGAAGACGAAAGAATTTATTCGGAAGGAATTTTCGAGATCTTCGGATGATTCCCGGGAAAAAAAGAACCAAGAATTTCAAAAAGGAATAACATCGCTCAGGAAATTGCTGATTGAGTCAAATTTAAGCCCCAACTCAAACAGTCCCGTGGATAACTTTGAATTTAAATGGAGGGGCACGCCTGAAAAGGAAATGGCGGAGAAATTTGTGAAATTGATGGAAATTCCAAAAGAGGACTCTGCGGCTTTGGGGGTGGCCATTGCGGATGTAGTGGGAGCGGCGGAGGTGTTTGGGAAAGATCTAAAGACAGAATCAGGGTCGGCAAACCGGGTGGCCTCCTGGTCCAGCGTGGCTGAGGAAATGATTCGACAGTTGAAAGCCTTGAAATCCGACGGAAAATTCGACTTCGGCAAAGACGGCGAACAAATCGCCTTTTTACTGGGTGTCCTTCACGGGGTTTTGACTGAAAAGGAGATGCGGGCGTTTGTGGGGTCAATGGATAAAATTTATCAGGAGAAGAAATTCGAAGAGGCCCAAGGCGCCGCGGTGTGGGTGAATACCGCCCATCAAATGGCATCGCTTCTCCGCCAACATCCCGATAAGCCCTTGGTCATTGGAATGGAAGAGGGGTTGGAACCTCAAATTTTGGAGGGACTCCGGGAGGAAGGGGTTTCTCAAGGAGAATTAGATCGCCGAAGGAATCAAGGAACACTCGCCATTGTCACGGGTAACAATACCATGACAGCCCTCCAATTTGTGCGGATGACCAAACAAAAATTGGGGATAAAAGAGAATGAAGGAAAGATTTGCCTCTTCATTATGAAAGAAGTCACCCTCCCGCCTGCATTTCTTAACTTTGAGACACTCGGAGAAATCGAGGATTTAGAAAGGGAAGCGTTCATTTTCTTTATCTTTTTCATCGGGCAAACTCTCATGGCTGTTGAAAGCAACCTACCTGATTGGAATCAGATACGGTCTCGCCTCATTCAAGCCTAAGGGGAAGAAGGGGTCACCCATTAGGAGTCCCCCGTCAAGGGGTGAATAGAAATCCCACTAAAGAATTCGTCCTGCATAATTCTTCTATAAATCTGTCTTTGACTTCTGCGGCGACGCGCCCG
>JAKLIS010000530.1 GCA_022709485.1 Elusimicrobiota bacterium
CCGAAAGCACTTGTATAAATAAGTTTATTATCCTTCACAACAGCAACAGAAAGCCCCACAGTACCCGATTTCTCCATGAATTCGTTTATAAGTTTGTCTGCTTTCTTTTCAGGCGAGCTGCATGAAGTAATCAATAATATTGCAAATGTTATCAGCGCTGCTCCTGTTGAAATTCTGTTTTTATTCATGATTATAAATTGTTTATGTAAATGTTTCGGTTAACGACACACGACGCTCGGCACTAGGCACTAGGCACTAGGCACCAGGCTCATTTCCCTGAGCACTCTGCCCACCAGATAGCTATCGGGAGCCCTTCGCCCATTCAATACCCTGCTGCCTGTCCGTCCTTTCTTGACTCGGATGCTCCATAATACACCTTGTTCTTCGAATCCCACATAATAGCCTGGTATCCTCCATAACCGCCAAGGTTCCATTGTATTACATGTCCCATCCTCATAAGCTTCTGCAGTACTTCGGTACCTATACCGCTTTCGAGATGCAATATTCCTCCATCGGTC
>JAKLIS010000531.1 GCA_022709485.1 Elusimicrobiota bacterium
TGCTGGCCACTAAGCCTGCTTGTGCTAGGTCGAGCAAGAAGCCCCGGACCTCATCTATTGAAATGTTTGTACCAATCGTCTCAAATGGCTGATCTCGATACCGGCAGAAAGTCGTTCCGGACTCCGAAATAGAATGATGGAAAACGGGAATGCGGCCCTTGGCGCTGATTGATGCATTTGCCAGTCGGGCGATGTCGGTCTGTTTTGCAGTGTGGGGGTAGAACAACTTAACGACATATTCGCCTTGTCGCCACACACATCCCTCCATGCCGAAGCCAAGAAACTCTCCCAACTCCGAACGTGAGGCAAGCCATGTCCGACTAGCGGAGGCCAGCTCTTCCCTTACGCGCTGATGCGCTCCAATCTTTTCGTTGTTCGTTGTCGTCTGGCCGCGTAACGAATAGTGGCAATAAACTGGATACGGGAGGATTGCGGCCTCATCGGCTCGGAAGAAAAGCAACCGGGCTACAAGCCAATGATCTTCAGCACTGCGGATTGACGGGTA
>JAKLIS010000054.1 GCA_022709485.1 Elusimicrobiota bacterium
GAAGGGAAGCGTCATTCCCGCGAAGGGAAGCGTCATTCCCGCGAAGGGAAGCGTCATTCCCGCGAAGGGAAGCGTCATTCCCGCGAAAGCGGGAATCCAGGCCTTAAACCAATTTTCGACGAAAGGCTGAAAAACTGGATTCCCGCTTTCGCGGGAATGACGGACATTGCAGGCTTTCGCGGGAATGACGGACATTGCAGATGCAATGACGGGCTATGCCAGCGAGATAAAGACCTAACATGGACATCAAATCAATCGAAACCGAAATCGACTCCCTTCGAAAAAAAATTCGCCAACACGACTACGCTTATTATGTCTTAGACAATCCTGAGATCTCCGATAATGAATATGACCGGCTCCTGGAGCAATTGAAGGAATTAGAAAAAGCGCATCCGAATTTAGTCACGCCCGACTCTCCAACTCAACGGGTCTCCGGTATCCCCATTGCCATTTTTGGACAAGTTAAACACAAAGTTCCCATGCTCTCACTGGACAACACTTATTCCCCGGAAGAGGTGGCCGCGTGGTGGAATAGAGTCCAAAAAGTTTTAGGCAACGCGCCCGCCGAATTGGTTTTAAATCCGAAAATTGACGGCCTCTCCTTATCTCTTCAATATGAAAACGGCGCCTTCATCAAAGCCGCCACCCGGGGAGATGGAATGGTCGGCGAAGACGTGACGGCCAACGCTAGAACCATTAAATCCATTCCGCTCAGGCTTCATGGCAACCCGCCACCCCATTTAGAAATCCGGGGAGAGACCTTTATGGACGTCAAAGATTTCCAAAAGATGAACGAAAACCTTAAAGAAGCGGGAGAAGAACCCTTCGCAAATCCGCGGAACGCCTCATCGGGCTCTCTTCGTCAGAAAGACGCGCGTATGACCGCCCGACGACCTTTAAAATTCTTCGCGCATTCATTCGGCTTTCTCGAAAAAAATCCTTACGCCTATTACACGGAATTCATTTCCGATTGCGAAAAATTCGGCGTTCCGGCGGCGAAGCCCATGAGAGTGGTCAAAAAAATAGAAGACGTGATGAAAATTTGCGCGCAGTGGGAAAAGGAAAAGGATACTTGGTCTTTTCAAATCGATGGCGTTGTGGTTCGTTTAAATTCGTTCGCCCAACAGAAAGAGTTGGGATTTACGGCCAAGTCCCCTCGGTGGGCCATCGCTTATAAATTTCCGGCCACTCAAGCCACCACCAAACTTTTGGATGTGGTTCATTCCGTCGGACGCACGGGGGTCATAACGCCGGCGGCTGTTTTAGAACCCGTCGAATGCGGAGGCGTGACGATTTCCAACGCCACCCTCCATAATTACGATGAAGTTCAACGCCTCGGCGTTAAAATTGGGGACACTGTTTTAATAGAACGCGCTGGAGAGGTCATTCCAAAAGTGGTGAAAGTAATCAACACTAAAAGAACGGGGGATGAAAGGGATATCATCACGCCCAAAAAATGCCCCGCTTGCGATGCCACGCTTGTGAAAGAAGAGGGAATGGTGGCCATCCGGTGTCCGAACGAAGAATGTCCCGTTCAAGTGGAAAGAAGCATTATTCATTTCGCAAGCCGTGACGCCATGGACATCGAAGGAATGGGAGAAGCCGTGGTCCGTCAGCTCATGGAGTCTCATGGCCTGAAGGATGTGGCGGATATTTACGCCCTCAAAAAAGAAGATTTTCTTAAGCTGGAACTGTTTAAAAACAAACGAGCCCAAAACCTAGTGGTCGCCATCGCCAAATCAAAGAACCAAACTCTGGATAAGCTTATTTACGGGTTGGGGATTGCCAATATCGGCGAAAAAGCGGCTTATACGTTGGCCATGGAATTGGGGTCCGTCGAGGCGCTTTCCAAAGCCTCTTATGAAGACCTTCAAAGGATCAATGAAATTGGGCCCATTGTGGCGGGGTCGATTAGAGAATTTTTCGATAAACCCCGAGTGGCCGAGACAATACGGAAATTAAAAAAACATGGGGTCGATCCCAAAATGGAACGACCCGCGGCCGCCAAAGAGGGCGTTTTCGCCGGCAAATCGGTTGTTTTTACGGGCGAATTGAAGCAGATGTCTCGGAGCGAAGCCGAAAAGCTGGTTCGCTCACTGGGTGGGCGGGATTCCAGCAGCGTATCCAAAAAGACGGATTTTGTGGTGGTGGGGGAAAACCCCGGATCAAAATATGAAAAAGCCAAAGAATTGGGGGTCCGGATCCTCAATGAAGAGGCTTTTCTGCAGCTTTCTAAAAATGTAATTTAGCGTTCTTCCTATGACGAAAAAAACAATGAAAATAATCAATCGCGCATTATTGTCCGTTACCGATAAAACTGGCATTGTCGATCTCGCCCATCGCCTGACCGAATTGGGGGCAGAAGTAATTTCTACAGGGGGAACGGCCGCCACTCTTCGACAAGCCGAAATATCCGTCACTGAAGTCTCCCAAGTCACCGGTTTCCCAGAAATTCTGGATGGCCGGGTGAAGACCCTTCACCCCAAAGTCTTCGGGGGGCTTTTGGGTTTGCCTGAGAAACCGGAACACAAGAGCGCGATGGAAGAACACGGCATCGCTCCCTTCGAATTGGTGGCTGTCAATCTTTACCCTTTTGAAAAAGTCATCGGCACAAAATCCTTAACTGATGAAGAACTCATTGAGTATGTGGACATCGGAGGCGTCGCTCTTCTGCGAGCCGCCGCCAAAAATTATAAGAACGTTCTGGTGGTCTGCGACCCGGCTGATTACGGAAAAGTGCTCGAAGAAATTCAAAACCCCCTGGGCGTCTCTGATAAACTTAAACAATATTTGGCCGTTAAGGCCTACGCTCACACCGCGCATTATGACGCCGTCATCAGCTCCCATTTAAAAGCCCGCTGGAACATTCAGGAAAAATTCCCCGAAGAAGCTACCATTCCTCTTCGAAAGCTGAGAACCTTGAGATACGGGGAAAACCCACATCAAGAAGCGGCTCTATACAAAGAATCGGGCACCCCCTCCTGGGGGGTTGTTTCCGCCAATATACTTCAAGGGAAAGAAATTTCCTTCAATAATTTTTTGGACTGTGAAGCGGCCTGGCAGGTGGTGATGGGCTTTACCGATCCCGCCTGCGTCATCGTAAAACACAATAATCCCTGCGGGGTGGCCACCGGAACGAGTCCCGCGGAAGCCTTCCGCTGGGCTCTTATGTGCGACCCGGTGAGCGCTTTCGGCGGCATTGTGGGCTTTAACCGCGCCGTGGACAAAGAAACAGCCGAAGAGCTTTCCAAATTATTTCTCGAATGTGTCATCGCACCGGCCTTCCACCCGGAAGCCAAGGAAATTTTAAAGGCCAAGAAAAACCTCAGACTATTGGAACAACCGGCCGGACTCACCCTTCCTTACGAATTGGACGTCCGCCGAATATCGGGCGGATATCTTCTCCAAGATGTGGATAAACCCCCGGTTCCGGAACTTAAGATTGTAACCAAACGGGTTCCTTCCGAGATTGAAAAAACGGCCCTCGATTTTGCTTGGCGAGTAGTCAAACATGTTAAATCCAACGCCATTGTTTTGGCGCGCGGACGACAAACGGTGGGTATTGGCGCCGGACAAATGTCCCGCATTGATTCCATCAAAATTGCATCCATCAAAATGAATCAAGCCAAACTCAACGTCGGGGAATCTTTGGTCATGGCCTCCGACGCGTTCTTTCCATTTAGAGACGTGGTGGATGAAGCGGCCAAAATTGGCGTTCAAGCCATTGTTCAACCGGGAGGTTCCTTGCGGGACAATGAATCCATACAAGCCGCCGATGAACATAATATCGCCATGATCTTTACCGGCATTCGTCATTTCCGGCATTAATTTTCCTTCCCCGAATTTTATGAGCCAAAAAGATCTGAGAAAACTTTTTCTTGAGTATTTCAAAAAGAACGGCCACACAGTCGTCCCCTCGGATTCTCTTATTCCCTCAAGCGATCCCACGCTTTTATTCACATCGGCGGGCATGGTGCAATTCAAATCCCATTTTCTTCAGCAAATCCCGCTCACCTTCACTCGCGCGGCGTCCAGCCAGAGATGCCTGCGGACGACCGATATAGAAAAGGTGGGCGTTACTCCCCGCCACTTAACTTTCTTTGAGATGTTGGGAAATTTTTCCTTCGGCGATTATTTCAAAAAAGACGCCATTGCCTGGGGATGGGAATTTTTAACCAAAGAAGTGGGTCTCCCGGCTGAAAGGCTTTGGGTCACGGTATATAAAGATGATGATGAAACTTTTGATATTTGGAAAAAAATCGTCCCGGAAACAAAAATTAAACGGATGGGGGATGAAACCAATTTTTGGAATATGGGCCCCACGGGTCCCTGCGGCCCCTGCTCCGAAATTTTCTGGGATTTTAAAAACGGACCTTCCAAAGGGCCCGATGAAACTGATCGCTGGATGGAGGTTTGGAACTTGGTGTTTACTCAATTTGACCGCCAGCCCGACGGGAAACTAAATCCCCTTCCCAAAAAAAATATTGACACCGGAATGGGGCTTGAGCGCTTGACGTCAGTGGTCGAGGGCGTAGGAACCAATTTTGATACTTCTCTTTTTAAGCCTCTCATCAGTTTCGCGGAACAGTCTTGCGGCCAAAAATACGGGCCCGACAAAAGGATCAACACGTCGCTGCGCGTCATCGCGGATCATCTGCGCGCCATCACCTTCCTGGTCTTTGACGGCATTCTTCCGTCGAACGAAGGTCGTGGATACGTTCTCCGACGGCTTCTTCGCCGGGCTTTAAGGCAAGGGTCCCAATTCGGCTTAAACCAACCTTTCCTTTTCAAGGGCGTTCCCATTATGACCGATTTAATGAAAGACACCGCTCAAGATTTGGTGGACCGCCGCGAAAGCATCGCCGTCATCATTAAACAGGAAGAGGAAAGATTTTTAGACACCATTGCTTCAGGATCTGAACGTCTGAACGATCTGATTGACAAAACCAAAGCCGCCAAAGGACGCCGCATTCCCGGGTATGATGTCTTCAGACTATATGATACTTATGGCTTCCCGCCCGAACTCACCAAAGAAATCCTTGCGGAATCCGGCCTCACTTACGATGAGAAGGAATTTGACAAAGCCAAAGACGAAGCACAAAAGCTGGCCCGGGAAGGATGGAAAGGGTCGGGCGCCAAAGACGTCACCTTGTATAAAGAGATTTTGAAAAAAACAGGCGTTTCACACTTCACGGGATATGAAACCCTCCACAACACCTCAGTCATCAAAGAAATAGTTAAAGATGGAAAAAGTGTTTCCGAACTTAAACCGGGGGAAACCGGAGAAATTATCACTGCCGAAACATCGTTTTACCCGGAAGGCGGCGGTCAAGTGGGGGATATCGGGCTCATTAAATCCAAGGAAGAAGAAATATTGGCTATCGTCACAGACACCCAAAAACCCGTTAACGATTTGGTTGTCCATATTGTTGAAGCCAAGAAAAATTTAAAGGTGGGAGAAACGATCACGCTGGAAGTGGCCAAAGACACGCGAGAAGCCACCATGCGCCACCACACCGCCACTCACCTTCTCCATGCCGCTTTGAGATCTGTTTTGGGCAAATCAGCCACTCAAGCGGGTTCTCTGGTTAATCCCGAGAAATTGCGATTTGACTTCGCCTACAACAAAGCTTTAACCCCGCAGCAAATTTTGGAAATTGAAAATATCGTGAACACGGCCGTCTTAAAAAATATGAAAGTGACGCCGGTGGTCACCACGCCGGACGTCGCCCGCAAGATGGGCACCATGGCCTTGTTCGGAGAAAAATATGGGGACAAAGTTCGCTGCCTCATTATTTCCGAAGTGAGTCCCGAAGATCCCACCGCCGCCTTTAGTCTTGAACTTTGCGGGGGAACGCATTGCCACGCGTCGGGGGATATTGGCGCGTTCAAAATTTTAAGCGATGAATCTGTGGCCGCGGGCGTTCGCCGCATTGAAGCGGTGGCCGGTCTCAAAGCCATCGCCCACTTTCGGGAGGTTGAAAAAAACCTTTTGAACGCGGCGGAAATTCTTAAGTCGGCTCCCGCCGACACGCCGGGCCGGATTCAAAAACTTCTGGATAACCAGAAAAAAATGGAGCAGGAAATTTCTCAACTCAAATTAAAAATGGCCCAAGGCGGGGGAACCGCCGGGAGCGCGGCCGCCTCTGACATTCAAACCGTCAACGGGGTTCAACTCATGATAAAAGTGGTGGATGGTCTGGGCCCCAATGATCTGCGGACCTTGGCGGACCGTTTAAAACAACAAATTAAATCCGGCGTGATTTTTGTGGCGTCCACCCTCGTGGATGAAGGCCGGGAAAAAGTATCTTTTGTTTTTGCGCTCACACCGGATGTGATTGCAAAAGGACTCAGCGCCGGCGCCTTAGCCAAAACCGTGGCAACCGAGATCGGGGGGTCCGGCGGCGGACGTCCGGATTTCGCTCAAGGGGGCGGCACCAGCAAAAACAAACTGCAAAGTGTTCTCGGAAAAATTCCTGGTTTTCTAAAAATTCCCATTTCCTAGTATCAACCAAGGAAATGTCATTTGACCCCCCAGTGTCGAATCTTTATAATCGGGGCCATTCCTCGAAACAACAAGCAGCCAACGCTAGCCTGCTAAGAAGTCCCAAGGAATCCAGCTTTTATCTATATTCATTCATAATCATAATAGGAGAACTATTCACATGAAAAGACGCATATCAACCAAGTTCCTGTGGCTGTTCGCCCTCGCCTGCCTGGGGGGAATGTTTTTCTTGCAGCTACAAGGGGCCGACGAGACTCAAAGTCCCGCAGCCGTCACCACCACACAAAATGAAACCGCCCTGGATATGAACAATGCCGCAACCGGTGCCGGTCAAGCGGTGGTCGAGGCGATGGAAGGGGAACAAGATCGCAAAATCGTTTTATGGGAACCCCTCTTCGGATCAAAATTCGCGAAGTACGAAAAAATCGCCTTGGTGGCGAACGTTTTCATCGCTCTGGCGGGACTCCTGTATGCCCTTATTTTGATAAAGCAGGTGGTAAAAGCCGACAAAGGGACTCCCAAAATGCAGGAAATCGCTCACGCGGTTCGGGAAGGGGCCAACGCTTATCTCTATCGGCAATTCCGCGTGGTTGGAATTCTTATCGCTATTATCACCATCGGGCTTTTTGTCTCCGCCAAGGTTGTGGGCGTGCCGGAAGCTATTGCATGGGGCCGTGCCATCGCGTTTTTGGTCGGATCCATTTTTTCCGCCATGGTGGGTTTTTTCGGAATGCGGTTGGCCACTTTGGGAAATCTTCGCGTGGCCTCTGCCGCTCGCGACAGTTTTGGAAAAGCGCTTCAGCTCGGATATCGAACAGGGACTGTTACAGGGATGTTGACGGACGGCCTGGGACTTTTGGGCGGCTCCATCATCTTCTTAATTTTTGGCGAACACGCGTATGAGGCTCTCCTCGGTTTCGGATTCGGCGGAACGCTTCTCGCTCTTTTCATGCGGGTGGGCGGCGGAATTTACACGAAAGCCGCCGACGTCGGCGCCGACTTGGTCGGAAAATTGGAAAAAGGAATTCCGGAAGACGATCCCCGGAATGCCGCCACCATTGCCGATAACGTCGGCGACAACGTGGGCGATTGCGCCGGAATGGCCGCTGACATTTTCGAAAGTTATGAAGTGACCATTGTGGCGGCCATGATTTTGGGTATCGCCAGTTTTGGCCACAAGGGCGTTATTTTTCCGCTTCTGGTCCGAGCCATCGGCGTTATTGCCAGTATCATCAGCACCTACAGCGTGCGAGCGGGGGAAAAGGGAAGCGTGGCGGAAGCCATGGGAAGCGTGAACCGCGGGTTTGTGATTGGATCTGTTATCAGCATCGTGGGATTTGTGGTTCTCGGATTTTTCTATCTCCGATTTGACGCCGCCTACCTGGCCAGCTATCCGCAGGCGTTAGCCGGATTCCCAAAAGGGATTGAAGGGCTTCCCTGGATATTTAATTTTGGAATTCCGGGCCTTGATATGCGGGCGGCATGGACGTGCCTTATCGGCATTGTCTTGGCCGTTGCGCTCAATAA
>JAKLIS010000055.1 GCA_022709485.1 Elusimicrobiota bacterium
CGTTTTAAGCGGGTCATTAGCAAGTGGGAAGACCTTTGATGTTTATTATCAATTTCACGGATGCGGGGATTTAAGTCAGCCCACAACTATCCGGGTTTACAGCAAGCAAAAATCATGGGGCGAATTTACTGAAATAGGTGATTCCCCTGATGTCCAATTACACGCTGGGCCACCGGTGCAGGTTTCTTTTGACAATTGGGAAGCGGTGGTTGTTTTGAATCATGTGGCCGGACTCACCATGAAATCCAAAGACGGGTGCTGGAATGATGTGCCCGTGCCGGCTATCGCCACGGTCACGGTGCGAGACCTTCGGTGGGGTTTTGATGGAACCAACTATTTTTGGGATGAAAACGATCCCTACGCCGAAATATCAGCCTCCAAGGATCCTTCGTTTACGCCTCTCACTTTGCCGGGAACTTTTTACATTGACGCCGGTCAATCGAGCAAGACGATTTACTACCGGATAACGAGCTTAGATGCTTATGATCATAATTTGGAATGCGGTGTTCAAATGCCGGGCATGAACTATCAAAACTATCGAAGCGTGAGAATTAAACCGGTGGCTCAAGGCCTCACCAATCTTTCCGTGGACACGGGAACCTCGGGCACATTGACGTCGGTGACAATTACGCCTGATGGAGACAGGGTTAATGATGGCGCTTATATCAACTTCCAGGGTCCGGGCGAAGTGAACTGGGAAGTGATCATCTCAACGAGCAATACAACCTACACGCCCAAATTGAGATCGTTTGGAGGATGGGGGTGCAGCCAACGGATTTTTTGGGATGGTCATAAAGATTGGAAACCGGATGATCCGGGAGGAATCGCCGCGCCCGGGACTTACTATGTGAAAATTTCTCTTTCAGGCGGAAGTATTACAGACACCTCTTTGAGCATTGTTCTTCAATCATTTGGGGTTATGGGGACTGTTTCCTCAGGAACACTCACTGGTTTGAGGGATGCCGAAGTCAATATTTACGGCGCGTCCAATAATTGGAGCAAAACAAAAGAAGACGGGACTTTTGCCATTTATGGAGTTAGAAACGGAGAATCCCAAATTGAAATCCGAAAAATGGGCTACGACACTTACCGTCAATCGATTACCATGGCCAATTCAAACATTGATTTAGGAGATATTGAGTTGGTCCAAGGAAAAATTTTGAAATTATTCGTCACTATACCCAGTCCCGCTCGCCAAGAGCTTAATGGCGGGATCCGGGCCAATTCCTCGGATTGGTCTAAACAAGCCTGGGGCAATCTTCATTTCGCCCAGGGAAAGGAGACGGGGGATATGGGGGGGGATTCAACCATCACATCCACCTATACCGCTCTCACTTTGTCTCCAGGGGTTGAGTACAACATCCATATAGAGCTTCCGGGACATGGCACTGACGATTTTAGTGTGACCATTCCGGCGGCGGTTGATGAAGTTCATATGTCCACCGCTTTAACCCGAAGAGTGGATATTGTGGGCCTTGTGAGCCTGCCTGCCGTTGTAGAGGGGGGCAATAGCAAATGGGTGAACGTGGAAGTGGGGCCTGACCTCAATGAAGACGGCATTTATGATAATTGGGATTCGCGGTATCGATTTTGGGGAGGTGCTCAAATTAACACAGGGACCTCATCGGCCACTTACCGTGTGTCGGGCGTGTCTCCCGGCAAATATCTCATGAAGGCGCAAACAGATGGTTACATGCGGTCATCCACTTCCGCGGTCGTCGTTGCTGGTGCGACAGATGATATAACGGCGAACTTTCTAGAATTCGAAGCAGGGGGAATTCTCACTGGCATGGTGACTGTCAATGGAGATTCCGGAGGTTTATCCGAAGAGGGATCGTCAAGTTTTGTAGTCAACCTTAATTTGTGGTCCCAAGAGCTGGGAAATGGGGGGTGGGCTCAGGTGACAATGGCCACTCACTCCGACCTATCCCAAAGCACATTTTCAATTTCGGGTTTAGATAACGGGATATATCAGGTTTGGGCGTATTTATCCGGATTTGAAATGGTTCCTGCGGGGCAAAAAACGGCGACGGTCAGCGGGGGCGGGGGAGTTTTAGACCTGGTTTTTAAGGAATATACCGGAAGCGTTCAAGGAACCGTTCAACTCCCAGGCGCTAACGATGATTATGAAAACGTCACAGTTGAACTCATGTCATCGGCTGACTCGAAAATGGACCGTTCCGTTACTTTGACCGCGGGCAATCCCAATTTTACTATCGACAAACTCGGAACTTATGGTTATCGTCTGAGAGCGTCTTATGAAACGACCGGAATGGTGAAAGAACAATGGATACAAGTCACCAATGGGAGAATTTCATATGTCACCTTGGATTTGTCCGGCGACACCTTTTCCATTTCAGGAATGGTTCAATCCCGGGCCAGATCTCCTTACACGTTGAGCTATATCGTTAACAGCAGTACCCCTACTCAACTTTATGAATCCTGTTCCTCTACCGAATCCATAATAAAAGAAGCCAATCGAATTGTGGCGAAAAAGGTGAGTCGAGAGGATGGCGGTGGTTGGGAAACATGCTCATGGAAGGACCGATTATATGACCCCGGTTCAACCTTCTTTGGAACTTACACTGCAACGGGTTATTTCGAGATAACAAAATTGCCCCCCGGCGTATATGAAATATACAACAACGGAGAATTGGATAATGATTTTCAAGACGGGAAAGAATTAGCGGAGACCGTTAGACAGGTATATATCGCGACTTCAAACCTCACGGGAATCAATTTCGATTTAATTGACGGGTACAATATTTCCGGCATCATTAGGGTGGATAGTGGGATATCCGATCCCGGCCGTAACTTGATCGTAGCGCTCCTTAATAAGGCAGGGGCCGTTGTCGCGGAAAAAAATATTTACTTTCAAGGGACTCAAGTCACATTCCTATTTGAACGAATTCCAACCGGAAATTATGTTTTGCGCGCCCGGGATAATTATTCCCCAATTAAATACTCAGCCAAAGATGTCTCGGTCGATGTGGTGGCTTCCAATGTGGAAGGAAAAGAGATTGTTTTGCTATCCGCTGGAAAAATTCAAGGGCAAATCCGAATTTCCACCTCTGCCAGCGCTTCGGAAGGAATCCTATTAACATATCAAAATTTCCAAAAATACCTTCCTGATGAATTTGAAATAGTGGCTCGTGCCAATCCTTGGTTTCAAGGAGGATGGGCCGACGCGGGGATGAACAAAATCAACCAGAGCGGGTATTTCACCCTCTATGTCAACGAGGGAACCTACGATGTCCAATTCAAAAATCGTAATGCTATCAGCGATTCTGATGCGGCCACCGGTAAAAAACAGTTGGTTTCCAAAACGATCGGCGGTATCTCCATTACCGCTGGTGGCGTTAAAGACTTGGGAGTCATCAATATATATGACGGGTCAACCGTTTCGGGAATAGTCACTAATTCGGCAGGTCAGCCGCTGTCCAACATTCCCATCATTTCTTATCCCACCGGGTTACCTGACGGACGTTGGGACGACAATGTCCTGACATTTACAAATGAGACGGGGGCCTTCACCATTCGGGGCATCGATAAAGAAGGAATCCGATATTACGACTTCATCGCGTCCCCACGGCCTTTTGGCGGCGATGATGAATTTTCCTATATCCCCGGACAGATCATTTATGGAGAAGCCTATAAAACACGCGTTGACACATCACGGTACCCCGAAGTGAATTTTGTGTTATCGCCTGCCCCTGGCAGCGTGTCCGGCAAAGTGACAACTCCAGACGGGGGCCTTTTGCAGATCCCCTTTGGCGACGAAGATGAAAAGATGGGCGCTTTCATTATCATGAACAAGATCGGCGATATTCCTCAAAATAATCCTCTCGGGAATATTGAGGCGCAAACAGAGCCCGACGGGACATTTCAAGTTGAAGGCTTGGTGGCGGGGTCCTACAATTTATGGGTTTTATGCAATGGATATGGCGGCGCTGCCGTGCCCAATATCCAAATCGGGAATGGAAACGTGACCATACCTGATTCTTCGTTGGTTCTATCCACAGGTTCAACCTTATCTGGAAAACTTTTGAAAGTTGATGGAACGGCACCCAGTGAATATGACGCGAACGATATCATCGCCATTCGAAATGGATTTGAGGAAATTTTGGTTGGGAATTTAGACATAGACGCATCGGGTACCATTTTGGGTTACTCAATGACGGGATTCAAAGAGAATAAAGCCTATTCCCTCCTTATTTTTAACGAACAAGATGAGACGTTCACCTTAGCATCCAATCTCATTGTGAACAATACCATGGAGAGAAATTTTGTTTTAACCGATCGAATTCCGGAAATATTTACTCAGGCCTCAAAAGGAAGCGACGGAAAATTCAATATTCAATTTGAATTTACCAAGTCTTTGCGAAATTCTGAGATAGATATGGATTCTGACGGGACCTCAGATGACAATGAATGCGGAAATATCATAACGGTCAAGGAAGGAGCGGGATCTTTTGTATGTGATGAGTTGAACTGGCTCTCTTCAGATCGGTCAAGAGCTATTGTTCAGTACACCCCAGCCGCCGGCGAAAGTACTTTCCGCCTGACGGTCCAAGCCACGTTTAATTCTATTGACCCCACGTCAGGGGCGAATTACTCAAAAACAAGCACCTTTACCTACTACGCGGGAATTTCAAAATCGAAGTCAAAACTGGTCCCGAATGCGGCCGGGGCAAACATTTATTTAGAGGGAGAAACGGGAGAATTTCAGTCGCCTCCAGGGGCTTTTGTCGCAGCGGGAGGGGAATCGGGAAGTAGCGCCGATTTAGAGGTCGAAGTGGAGTTCCGCGCGGCGGACAATATGACGGATTTAGATTCATCGGTGTCAATGAGCCATGAAAATATGGCAGTAAAAATTGCGAAAACTTTGGGATTCACCGCTTATCCCAGGGAAATGGCTTCCGCTATCAATAAGATTGTGGCATTGGATATAGATCCATTTAGTTCATTTTATGATGTGTTGCTGCCGGCAAGCGTGAGCCATTATTTCCCCAATGGAAAAGAGGCCAAAATTTGCCTTGCCTACGATGACGGTGTCGATGATCCCTATTCTTTGAATATCTATTATTACAATACGGAGACTGATGAGTATCTCATTGAAAATGAAAATAAATTCGTTGACGTTGATAACAAGCGAATATGCGCCAATATATCCCACGCCTCCGTGTTCACGATTTTGGATTCGAGCGCCAGCATCATCAGTGGAGGAGGGTACACCGGCGAGCTCGCGATAATGAACTTCCCCAATCCGTTTAATTTGAAATCTAAAACCGTCACCCTCCAAAATCCCGGAAGCAACCCGGCCAGTCAAACGATTGAAGGAACCATGATTAAACTAAGCGTTCCCGCCTCCATTTCTGGTTCCGTTTCGATAGAAATTTACAACGTCACCGGAGAAAAAGTGAGAACCATTCATTCCGATGTGGTTGGCGGATCTCACTACTACATTAATTGGGATGGAAAAAATGATCATGGCGAGCAAGTCGCTTCCGGTGTTTATATAGGGCATCTAAAAATCGCCGGTGGGAATGAAAAGTTTTTCAAGATGGCGGTGCTTAAATGATGCGAAAAGTTGGGCTCCATCGCCTTTGTTACCTGTTTAAACCCTGGATTCCGGCTTTCGCCGGAATGACGATGCTGTTCACATGTACTGTTTTTGCGGGAAATAAAAACGTCGGAACCAGCGGCGCCCAGTTCTTAAAATTAGGAGCCGGGGCGCGGCCAGTGGCGATGGGAGAGGCTTTTGTGGGGATTGCCGATGACGCGAACGCCTTGTACTACAATCCCGCGGGAGCCGCGCAGTTAGACCGCGCCGAGTTCACCGCCACTCATACTCAATGGTTTCAGGATATGAATTATGAATATGGCGGGTTTGTCCTTCCCACAAAAGTGGGAACGCTTGGAATATCGGCCTCAACCCTAAAAATTGAAGACCTGGAAAAGCGCACCGCAGATGAATCTTATGTGGGCCAATTTGAAACCTTGGATGCTTGTTATGGCCTCTCCTACGCCAGAAAATGGAATGAAACCCTTTCTTGGGGCGGCACCTTGAAGTATCTAAAACAGGAAATCGACTCGACCTCGGCCAAGGCCTGGAGCGTCGATTTGGGATTATGGAAACAATTCGCGGAGACTCCATTTTCGGCGGGGCTGGCCGTTCGAAATCTGGGAGAAGAGGTTAAATTTGTGGATGAAGGGGATCCTCAGCCATTGATTTTAGATGGAGGGGTGGGGGGCCGGTTTTTTGACAAAAGACTTCTCATCGGCACCAATGTCAAAATTCCCCGGGACAATGACGTTCAATTCGGCATGGGAGGAGAATTGACATTTCCCATGGCAGGCGCCGTTAAACCCGCCCTTCGCGCCGGCTATAACAATTCCCATTCGGACGCCGACGGCGCGAGCGGGGTGTCTTTGGGCGCCGGCCTCACTATTAAACAGTTTTCCATGGATTTTTCCTGGGTTCCTCTCGGGGATTTGGGGGAAACCTTCCGATATTCAGCCAACTTCCGGTTTTAAATATGGCCAACCGACGAAAATCAAAAAGATTAAAAATCGATAGACATGTCCGCGTGCCCGTGCAGATTTGCCCGGTCATGCCTTTTCTCGGACGGAACATCGACGCTCATCTTCTAAATATTTCGAAGGGGGGGATGTCCCTGGCCATTCAGGATCTCCCGAAAAATAAAAAATTAAAGAAAGGGACCAAGCTAAAAATCCATTTCCACTGGCCGGGAAGCCATTTGTTTGCCAGTGACGCTCAGGTTTCCCATTGGATCGCCTCTCCTCAACATGGGATTTTAATGGGGATTAAATTTCATCGACCTCATGGGTTGTTGGTGAAAGAAATAAACAAGATGGTGGAAGATGAAGCCATTTGTGAAAGCCGCGTGCAGACTGAAGAAGGGCCTTGGTGCGATGTTCTCTGTTCCTTTCACGGGCTCTGCCGGAAGGCATTTCGAGCCACGGATCCGTCCATTAATCAAAATCAAATTGAATTCTCAATTCAAATTGACGAAGACGAACAAGCCGCTTAAGTCCAACGGCAAACGAAATCTCCGCCCGCCAGCCGTGTAAAAAGTCCCCAATATTCCCCCCTGTTGTCATGGGATTGTCATGGTTAAACCTTAAACTTAATTGAGAATTTACTTAAAGGAATTCCATTCAACTTCATGTCCAAAATTTGGAAAGTTACTCCCGCGACTTTTCTGGCCCTTCTTGGGTTTATGGTCTTGGCTTCTGCTGTGGATAAAACATGGCAGGGGACGTCCGGGGCCAGTTGGAATTTCGATCCCAATTGGGTCCCCACCGGAGTTCCAGGGCCAACGGATAATGTTATTTTCGGCTCCCCTAATAATCCCTGTTCTATTGACATCTCTTCACCCATCAACAGCATGACCATCCTTAACACTTATTCCGGATCGATCACGCTTCAATCGGGGAGACACCTGGTTATTAACAGCAGTTTTACGATGAACGGTTCTTCCTTCACAATAGTTAATGGGAGCAGCTTTACAGTCGGAACTCACTTTAAATTATCAAGCGGGACCTTTTACGCGGGCAACGGAGAGCTCCGGGTCGGCGCCAATTGGGATATGGGCTCATCGATTTACGCCAAATTTCTCGCGGGTTCTTCGACAGTCACTTTTACTTTTGCCGGTTCGATCCAGGATATTTTTGGGAACACCACTTTTTACGCGTTGCGGATAGCTCCATCGAGCGGGACCGTTCAGTTTACGGGGGGATCAACCCAGACTGTTTTGAACATGATCGAATTTAAGAATGTTTTGTTGAAATCAAGATCGCCCATGGTGGCCTGGAATTTTAAATTCCAGGGATCAAGTCAGACGGTAAAGGGGGTTGAGGTCCAAGATTCCGATGCTTCCAGCGGAAACACCATCAATCCGGATATGGCCAGCATAAATTTAGGGAGGAACATCAACTGGAATTTTGTCGATTCCGGGAAAAGATATTGGTTGCCAGGCGCC
>JAKLIS010000056.1 GCA_022709485.1 Elusimicrobiota bacterium
ACCGAGGCTCGTCTTTGAGAAGCCGAGGAAATGGTTTGGCTCCCCATAGAGAAGAATGGGGCAAATCCATGTTGGGTTGAAGGTGGAGATCCTCAATTTCAATTTTGATCTTTTCCAACCTTTCTTTAATTTTTTGAAGGATGTCTGTTCTAATAACGGGTGCCATCACCAAAGCCAGAAGTCCCCGCAGCCGGTGTTTTTCGGTGTAGATCAAATTTGTCATGTGAGAACCGAGTGATTCAAATACAAGAGTTCTTTCTACCCATTTCCCATCGGTCCGGTCTATCACGCTGTAAAGTTTGAAGGGCAAATGCCGAGAAATTTCAAGCGTGGTTTCGGCCGATATTAGATCCGGATGTTTGCTTAGGCCCGGAATCCAGGCGTTCATGTTGAGTTCATCGGTCAAATAAAGGGCGACCGATTCCAATGGTTTATGAATGGAAACCGAAGCTTGGGCTTGCACCATGATGTTGGGGAATTTCTTTATCATGACTTTCTTGTAGTATGATTTATTTATTATTAAAAAGGCTTTAAGGTGAGGTTAAGAAGTGGTTAAGAAAAAACAGGTTGAATTCTAGGTGCGTTTTTTAATAGTTGAAAAATTAAAGGAACTTGGGTTTTTACACGGATTTTCCCTTCGCGAGGCGGGAAACATGGATCCTAAAAACGTCCCCGCCCATGAGGCCCTTCAGAACCGGCGAAAATTCCTGGCTGATCTCCGGTGCGAGGGGTGGCCGATTCTCACCGCCAAACAAATCCATTCCAACGGAGTGTTCGTTTTCACCGGCAACAGAGAAAATTTTACGAGCGAAATCGAGGCCGACGCGTTATTGACGCGAGAAAATGGCCTTCTGTTGGGAATTAAAACGGCGGATTGCCTTCCTATTTTGGTGGCGGATCAAAAGAAAAGAGCCGTGGCCGCTATTCACGCGGGATGGCGCGGAACCGTGGAGAAAGTGACCGAAGCGGCTCTTGGGCGGATGACTGAAGAATTTCAATCCAACCCGGTCGATTTGGTGGCGGTTTTGGGACCTTCCGCGTGCGGCCGCTGTTATGAGGTGCGGTCTGATGTGTTCACACCATTTGAAAAGGCGTTTGGCAAAGGCGAGTTTTTAAAATGGAATGAACCGGGCGTGTCGGCTTGGTTGGATATTAAAGCGGCCAATATTCGGCAGCTGGAGAAGGCCGGCCTAAAACGGGAAAACATTTTTGTTTTGGACGGATGCACCATCCATGAAAACGGCCTATTTTTTTCTCACCGGGTGGAAAGCCGGATTCCCCACGCCCGCGTGGGGCGAATGCTGGCCGTCATTGGGTTGAGCCCGAGTTGATTGTCCCCAAACTTTTTTTGATTAACTCGAGGTCCGATTGAATGTTCATCAGCATTTGTTTTTGTTCCCCCCACAGCGGATTTCGCTTCACCGCTTCGAGGTTATACGCTTCGCCGTACCGAACCACTTTGTCTAAGAAAAATCCAAAAAACCACATGCCGACAAAACCCATCGGAACAATGACCAGAAGCAAAGCCCAAGTTCGCTCAATATTGGTGTAATAACGAAGTTTGTCGCTGGCAGCGATAACCAAGAGGGTAAAATTCAACAAGGCCAGGAATTGGTAACCCAAATCGAATCTATATTTCTGATTTAGAAAAAACCATTTCCAATGGGATAAACCTTTTCGAATGATGGACGGTTCATTAGACATTAGCCGCTCTCCTAAGGAGTAAATTTGCAATAGCCGGACGATTAATTCCTCGCGAGTTATTGCAGCGGCATCAGTTTAATATTTTACAGAGCACCCGTAGGATTTGGTTTGAGCGACACTCACCTCTTTGTTCGCCATGGCTTCTGTGAGGGCCTGATCCACGTAATTATCCAGCTGCATGAGGTCGTCTTTAAAATCTTTGAAACTGTCGAATGCACCCTGATAAATTAGCGTTCCTTTTGGATCAATGACGAACATATGAGGAGTGGTTTTTGCTCCATAGGCTTTTCCGATTTTTCCATCGGAATCGATGAGAACATCCGTGGCTTTGGATTTCTTTTGATCTGAAACCCTGACCCACTCTTCAGTCCCCATGAATCCTTCTTTGCCCTTAGCCGAGGAACAAATCGATAACCAAACGACATTTTGCTGCGTCCATTTTTCCTGAAACCTTTGCATGTTGCCCGCATCGTATTGTTTTCGGACAAAGGGGCATCCATGGTTTATCCATTCTAAAACCACATACTTTCCTTTAAGTTGATCCAGGCTGATATTTTGGCCGTGAATGCTCGTCAATGAGAATGGGGGCGCTTGTTTCCCCGTTTCGACGCCGCCGGAGGGGTTTGCGGAAAATCCCCAAAGAAAAGCTGCTCCCAATACAATGGACAATGGTCTTTTAATCATTATTATTCTCCAAATATTTAAATTAATTGCCTTGTTAAATAAAACGCCGGCTAATCGAGAAAGTTTCCAGAAATCAAGGTTAGTTAAGTTTTCGCAGGCCAAAACACTTCAGATACTTTGTTTCGGGCATAGAGAGAAGCACGGGGTGATCAGGGGCTTGACTCCCCACAAAAATGATCTGGGCCATTCCCCCTGCCTTGCCGACGGCTCTTTGCAGACAGTCGAGAAAGTCCCCGTCTGAAATGTGGTGGCTGCAACTTGACGCGATAAGGACCCCGTCGTTTTTGAGCTTGCCCCACGCCAGCCGATTCAACTTTTCATATCCTTTCAGCGCGGCGGGGATATCTTTTTTAGTTTTCGCGAAGGCCGGTGGATCTGAAACGATAATATCGAAGGCAGAAGAAGGGGTTTGAAGATAATCAAAGGCGTTGGCCCTCACGGTTTGAAGGGATTGCGGCGAGAATTTGTTGAGAGAAATACCTTTTTGTGCGAGCTGGATCGCGTCTTCGCTTTCATCCACAAAAACAACGCGGCATTTTCCTTCCTTTAACGCTCGAAGTCCCCATCCTCCCGAGTAGCAGAATAAATCCAATATTTCCTGGCCGGGTTTCTGCGCGATTAATTTGGCCAAAAAATCTCTATTGTTTGCCTGATCTAGAAAAAATCCGGTTTTCTGTCCTTCAACAAAGTTGGCCGCATAATGAACTCCTTGGTTGTGAAACTGGCTCTCTCGCAAGTCGGACTCTTTGCCCAATGCGATTCGATTAAATGAATTGAGCCCTTCAAGCTTGCGAAATCCGGAATCCCCTCTTATGACCAATCCGATCAAATCACCTCCGAACACTTTTTTAAATAAGGCCGGAAAAAGATTTTCGATAATGGGAAGAGCGTGATCGATCCCGGCCGTGGTCGATTGGATGACGGCCACTCCAGAAAAATAATCCACGATGAGACCCGGAATAAAATCCGATTCTGAAAAAACCAGGCGGCAAGAACCATTTTTTATTATTTCAGCCCGTCGTTCTAAGGCGGCTCTTAGGCGATTTTGGAGAAGCTGGGAGACGTCTGTCTCCGCGAAAAAGCTGAGGACTCTGCCGGCAATCAAGGAATGCGGGTTGTAATATCCAGTCCCGATAATTTTGTCCCTATTTGAAAAGCGAACCCACGACCCCGGCTCTGGATATGGTTTTTTTAATTGAATTTCATTAGAAAAAATCCAAAGCCGTCCTTGCGCGACTTGGGCGGCCCCTTTATCCGACACCGGAATATTTTCTTTGATCATGAAATGAGGAAAGAAAAAAAAGGCGGGGATAAATCAAAGCTCTGATTTATTCCCCGCCATCCTTTCGAGACTAAAAACTACCGGTTTTGTGGGGGTTGTTGCGGTTGGGCGGGTTGCTGCATTTGACCCATCATGGGACAGTTTTTCCCCATCATCATGGGATGGCACCCTTTTCTACTTGGGCATGCCCCAATTAAATAGCCAATGATGCCCCCCAACAAGAAAAGGATTATAAGTATAAGAGCCTTTCCTCCGCTGCATCCGCAGCTGGAATGGCCTCCATCACAGCAGGAGTCCCCGCCGCCAGAACAGCATGCTTCTTCCTGGTTTTCTTTCTTTTCGTCCATAATTATCTCCTTAATTAAATTTTCGATTCATTCCAATATAACAGATTTTTAAAAGGGGAAGTTCCTTAACCTTATTTGGAACTTAGTAATTGAGCATAAGGAGTTCCGCGATTTGTCCTCTTCCGGAGGGTTTCGCGTTAATGGCCCTTTTGGCTAAAACCTTCTCAATTCGATACCCTTTGTAAAGGTCATGAATCAGGGGGGCATCGGAATTACTGAGCATCATCTTGCAGCCTTTCTGATCCAGTTTTTTAAAGGTCTCAAACAATCGGCCTTGGTCTTTATCCCCAAACGCCTCTTTGGTAAATCCGGTGAAATTGGCCGTTTTGCTGACCGGTTGATACGGGGGGTCGAAGTAGATAAAGTCGTTTTTGCCTGCCAGCGTTTCTGCCTCTTGGAAGTCGCCCACTACCAGTTTCACCTTTTGCAGGGCCTTATTAACGGCCCTGAGGTTATCCGAGTCGCAGATAAGAGGATTGGTGTACCGGCCAAAGGGGACATTGAATTTTCCTTGGCTGTTGACGCGATACAAACCGTTAAAGCAGGTTTTGTTCAAATAAATGATGCGGGCGGCTCTTTCCACTGGGTTTTCAGGACTCTCAGCCCGGATTCTGTAATACATGTTTTCGTCGTTGGCGAATTTAGGTTGCTTAAGATGGGAGATTAAATCTTCAACCTGGGCCTTTATGACCTGATAACAATTGATAAGATCCTCATTTGAATCAATGATTATCAATTTCTTTGAAGGTCCCAGAAGTCCATTTCTATTGAGGTGGAAAAAAACGGCTCCCGCGCCGATAAATGGCTCAATATAATTCGAAAAATCCTTCGGAAAGAAAGGGTTCATCTGGTCTAAAAGCTGTCCTTTCCCCCCCGCCCATTTAAGGAATGGCCAAGCCTGGGAGGGATCTTTATCACCCTCAAAAGCCTCGGCGGGTGAAATTTCTTTCGTTTCAAGCCATAAATCGATTCTATCTCTCCTGAAGCGCCATTGATTTTCAATTTTAAGGACAGGGATCTTCCCATCTTGGGCCATTTTGTAAATTTTCTCTTTGCTCATTTGCAAAAATTCCGACACATCCTTAACGGTTAATAGTTTTTCCATTTAATTGCCTCCAGATACAGAAAATACAAAAGAATACTATGGATTCCTAATGTTTTTGGAGGTTTAATTTCCGGTTCCCAGTTCTTTTAACTTCAAGGAAGGCCTAAAAAAATTAATTGAAATTCCCTTCGAAGAAGGTTAAGATTCGACTCATGAAACGCGATTTTCAATCTCATCCCTATTTTCATCACCATCAGCTTGTGGGCGTAACCCTTGTCGTTGTACTTAGCGACGCTGTCGCGCCATCGGGGATGAGCTAAAATAGCTGAAAATCAATAAATTTAGACCCCCGCCGGTGCGAGCCGGCGGGGGTTCTTTTTTTTCCCGCCTCATCGCGTCGGCCAATCCAAAGGGTCTTAAAAAACAGGAGTATAAGATGACCAAAATGACTGGAGCCCAAATCATTATTCATTTGCTGGAGAGGCAGGGCGTTCGAATCATAGCCGGAATTCCGGGCGGGGCCAACCTGCCTCTTTATGACGCTCTTTCCCAAAGCCGATTAATACGGCACGTCCTCGCCCGACACGAACAGGGTGCGGGGTTTATTGCCCAAGGGATTGCCCGGTCAACCGGCCAAGCCGGCGTTTGTTTTGCCACCTCCGGTCCCGGCGCCACCAATATTTTGACCGCCATCGCCGATGCCAAGCAGGATTCGGTGCCCATTATCTGTATCACAGGTCAAGTGCCTCAGACTCTGTTGGGAACGGACGCTTTTCAAGAAGTGGACACCTTTGGATTAAGTTTCCCCATTACAAAGCACAGTTACATGGTGAAATCGGCTAAGGATCTCCTGCGAGTGGTTCCCGAAGCTTTCCAGGTGGCCCTTTCCGGGCGGCCGGGACCCGTGCTCATTGACGTCCCCAAAGACGTTCAGAATGAAATTTGTGAATTTGAAGCCTGGCCGGAGCCGGGTCGGCCCTGGGCCAAACCCAAATTCAAGATAAGAAACATTGAGCGAGCGGCGGAGATGATTAATCAGGCGGAGCGTCCCATTTTGTATTGCGGCGGCGGAATCATACAAGCGGGCGTCAATGGGTTGGTTACTCGAATAGTGGAGAAGGGATCCATTCCCACTACCATGACACTCATGGGGCTAGGGGCTATTCCCATGACCCACTCCCATTCATTGGGAATGCTGGGAATGCACGCGGCGCGCTATACCAACCTGGCCCTCGAGGAATGCGACCTTTTGATTGCCGCGGGGGCGCGGTTTGACGATCGTGCCACCGGGAAAGTGCAGGAATTCTGTCCCCATGCCGATATTATTCACATTGATATCGACGCGGGAGAGATTCACAAAAACAAAACGGCCCATTTGGGCATTGTGGCCGACGTCGGCCAAGCGTTGGAGACTTTATTTCCTCTCGTGGAAAAAAGGTCTCGGGCAGAATGGTTTAGGTATATCGAAGGTTTAAAGAAAAAATTCGACAACCCTTTCCCGGGCGTCGACAAAATACTGTCTTCCTATGGAATTATTCGGGCGGTGTCGGAAGTTTTAGATGAAGAGGCCATTATCACCACGGATGTGGGCCAACATCAAATGTGGGTGGCTCAGGCATTTCCCGTTCGGCGGGCGCGGCAGTGGCTCACCTCAGGTGGACTCGGGACCATGGGGTTTGGGTTTCCCGCGGCCATAGGCGCGGCCTTGGCTCATCCGGACCGGACGGTGGTTTCGTTCAGCGGGGACGGAAGTTTCTTGATGAATATTCAGGAACTGGCCACCGCGGCGGATGAAGAGGTTAACGTGAAGATTATTCTTATGGACAATTTTTCGCTCGGGCTCGTCCATCAGCAACAGGACCTTTTCTATGGGAAACGTTTGTTTGCGTGTGATTTCAAAACGCGTGTGGACTTTGTTGGCATCGCCCGAGGGTTTGGCATTGAAGCCGTGGCTTTGGGCCGGACGCCGCATCCTCGGAAAGCGTTGGAAACGGCTTTGAAGAAGAAAGGCCCCTGTCTCATCCACGTTCCCATCGATATAGAGGAAAAGGTGTTTCCCATGGTGCCGCCGGGGGCGCCGAATCGAAAAATGATCGGTTAAAGAACTTACGGCGGCCCCTATTCAAAATGGTTATCGGGATATATCCTTCCGATATGGGCATTAATCGGTTCATATATGCGCTTGTAGGAATCGCAGCGGGGGTTCTATTGCCCCTGGGGGGGTTGGCTTGGCGGGCGTTTGATTTCCGCCGGGCGTGGTGGCTAAATTGGCTTCAATATGAATTTGATCAACACGGGGGGCTCTACCTGGGATGGGGAGCCGTGGCCATCCTCATACTGGGCCTGGCAGGCTATCTTTTGGGAAAAAGGACGGATGATTTTTGGGCAGAGTCCCAAAAATTAGATGACCATAATTTCGCGTTGAGCCACTTGGCCACGACCGATGACCTGACGGGCCTATTCAATATGCGGTACATCCATGAGAGGCTGGACGCGGCCATTGAGGATTCTTACCGGTCGCCGCTCACCTGTCTTTTGGTGGACATTGATCATTTCAAACGGATCAATGACAATTATGGCCATCCTTTTGGAGACCAAGTTTTAGAACGCGTCGCGAAGATTTTGAAGCGATCAGTCCGGCGGGTGGATTCCGTCGGAAGGATGGGTGGCGAGGAATTTATCGTTATCATGCCCGACACGGGCAATGATAGGGCCCTGGAAATAGGGGAAAGAATCCGAATGGCGGTTCAGTGCGAGGAAATATTATTTAAAGAGAAAAAAGTGAATATGACGGTGAGCGTGGGTGTGGTTACCTATCCTTCTCCCGGGCTCCGATCGAAGGAAAATTTATTAAAAGCGGTGGATGAGGCTCTTTACGCGGCCAAACGGTCAGGCCGGAATCGAGTCATTGTATGGGGAAACCAAGAGGAGAGC
>JAKLIS010000057.1 GCA_022709485.1 Elusimicrobiota bacterium
CGAAGCCATGCTTCTGGAGGAAGGTTTTAAAGTAAAATTAGCGCGCGATGGTCGGAAGATTCGAGAGATCGTGGGTGCGTTTCCGCCGGATTTGGTTATAACCGATTTAATGATGCCCGGGGGCGGGGGATATGAACTTCTTCGGATTCTGCAGTCAGACCCTGTCAGTAGAAACACGCCGGTCCTGGTTATAACCGGCGCCAACTTGGATTCCTCCACCAAAGCCATGTTGAGACAAGAGCCGAATGTGAAAGCATTTATTGAAAAGCCGATTTACGCCTATTCGTTCGTCAATAAAATTCATGGAATACTCAACACCAAATCGAAAGAAGAAATGTTGGTTGAAAAAAATGCCATTGAAAACCCTCCATCAAACGATGACAAACACTTTTTATGAAAACGGAAAATAAACCAGAAAAACTCATCATTCCTCTTTGGAAAAAAAGATGGTTCGTCAATTGTTTGTTTGTGATCGTCGGCATCCTGGGCGTGTATGTCCTCATATATCTGGACGTCGTGTCCCGATCAAAGGAAGCGTATCAGGAAGGGGAGAAATATATGAGTTGGTTTCATGAACCCTCCCTGAAAGAAAAATATTTCCAAGCGCGTTTTGAAGACGAAAAAGAAAAATTGGACAAGAAATTGGCGAAAAAAACCATGACGGAAGAAGAGTATCGGGAACAACTTGAAGTTTTGAAGTTTGATCAGGAATTTAACATGGCAGAGTCACCGTTAAAATATGCTTACCAATGGTACAAAGACGCTTTTGAGCTGTTCAGCCCGCCGGAGTCAAAATGGGTGAAGCTGGCTCGAGAGAAGGCGCCTCAAGTTCTAGAAATGTGGAAACAGGAACTGCGTGAAAAGAAAATCCCATTCGAAGACTACATGTTCGAGTAGACCGCAATTTTTGAGGTTCCGCGCCGTTAAGAAAGCCAGCCGCCGGGTTTTTCATTGGTTGATTGCCCTTTCCCTTCTCCCTTTTTTTTTCGCGACCGTCCATCAATTGGTTTTAATGCTTCCGATTTTGGGCGAGGAAGGTTGGAAATCTTGGTGGATATACGCGGCCGGTGTGGTTTTTTACCTGATTTTCGAACTCATTTTTCATAAGCCGATGTGGATTTATGTATTTGGCCACGAACTCACCCACGCGCTCTCAGGGATACTTAGCGGGGCAAGGGTTCTTAAATTCAAAGCCACCGCGAAAGGCGGGGAAGTTCAGCTTTCCAAAAGCAATATTTTTGTTGTTCTCTCCCCTTATGTCATTCCCATATACATGGTGATGATTCTTGCGCTTTTTGCGTTTCTTCAGATCTGGTTCAAGCAGCCGGAACTCACATATGGGTTTCAATTTTTACTGGGTTTAACCCTGGCTTTTCATATATCGCTCACAATCATCGCCTTGCACAGGTCCCAACCGGATTTGAAGATTCTGGGCTATTTTTTATCTACCACTTTAATTTGGTTGGGAAACGCCTTGATATTGGCCGTTTTATGCATATCCTTATTCAAGAAGACGCCCTCTTTTCAAGAATACGGACACGCGCTTTTCTCAGAGACAATTTTTTTATGGAAATTAGGACTGCGGACCGCAGCCGAAGGGATTAAATGGATCCACTTACACATTCTGTCATCGGCGGGTTAGCCGCTCAAACCGTCGGCGTTTCTCGTCGAAGATTCTGGATCATGTGCGCTTTGGGAAGCGTCATGGATCTCGATATTCTGGCCAACTGGTGGGGAAGCTGGGCCTATATTATTCAACACAGGGGCATTAGCCATTCCATTCTGGGTCTGGTATTTGAAGTCATTTTCTTCGCCTGGATATTGAGACGTCTGGACCCGGGGCCGTTTAAACGGCGAGTCTTTGATTATTCATTGCCGCTGATCCTTCATGTTATATGCGACTATTTGACTAGCTATGGCGTGCCTCTTTTATCTCCCTTTGATCAGACAAATTACTCTCTGGGGATTGTGGGGAGCCTCAATATTGTCCCAATGCTTTTCGCCGTTTCCATTTTGACCTATATATATATGAAGGAAAAAAGCGGTTGGCAGGCGGTGCGGCCGGCGTGGGCCTTTTGGGCGGTTTATATTATGTTGGTGTCTTTCGGAAAGACGTATGCCGCCTCAATGGACATTTATCGAGACATGAACGTGGTGCCCTCCATCATGAACCCGTTGCGCTGGCATGGACTCAAACTGGACGAGGCCTCCCATTCTTATCAGCGGTACGATATTAATCTCATGAAGCGTCAGGCCGCCCATTTGAGCGACATTGCCATGCCCAATGGAGATTTTCCTGTGAAAGCCAGCATGGATTCTCTAAAGGTCCGGCGGTTTTTAGCCCATCACCATTGGCCGGTTGTTCGTATGCATGATCTTCCGAACGGCTGGACCGTTGAATGGGGGGAGCTCATGTTCAGCTCCCGAGGGTTGGCGCGCGGGCGCGTTTTGGTTTCCGTCGATGATAATGGGAAAATCACCGGAGAAAAAGAAATCGTCAGTTTCTGGACCCCGGATTCCCGCACTTAAAGTTAAAATCACTCATGGCTCAGAAAAAATTCCTCCCATTTCTTTTTGTTTTAATCTTTTTTTCAAATCTCATTTGGGCCGCTCCCAAACCGGGAGATTTCGTGGCTCAGGGGCCCGCCGGACAGAAGAAAATGACTCTCACTTTTGACGACGGCCCGGGCGCCCATACGGAGGCCTTTCTTAATTTATTGGAAAAATACCAGGTTAAAGCGACGTTTTTTATGTTGGGTCAACAAGCCAAAACAAGGCCGCGGGTGGCCAAGATGGTGTTTGATCGCGGGCATGAAATTGGGAGCCATACCTATTCTCACGTGAATTACCTGAAGCACCTAAAAAATCTGGAGGCGAAGTATGGAAATCCGGGAAAAGCCAAGGATAAAGCTCAGGCTGATCTTCTGGCCGACATGAAAAAAACCCGCCAAATCCTTGAACAGACTGGAGCCAAAATCCAAATATGCCGGATGCCCCATGGAATTGATCGGCCGTGGATCAAGAATGTGGCGAAGCAGGAGGGGGTCGTTCTGGTGAATTGGACCTTCGGAGCGGATTGGACAAAATTACCTTTCGAAAAACTGAAAAATGGTTACATACAAGCCGTAAAGCCGGGGGCCATTCTCTTATTTCATGACGACGGAAAAAACTGGGAACAGACACTCCAAATCGTTGAAGCCGTTATTGTCGCCGCTCGAGAAAAGGGATATTCCATCGTCCCTGTCCTGCAGCTTTTTTAGGCAAGTTCGGATTCAGCCCGCCATAGGCCGAAAATCGTATGCAATCAATCCTGCGCTTCCAAAAAAATACCCAATCCCTCCCGCTTGCGGAAGAGGCTGGGTGAGGATCCTAAGGAAGGCGGGCTCCCTCTCCATCTGGATAAGGGTCGGGGCTTGCCCGCCGTAGCCCGGAGGGCGAAGGCGGGTGATGGCACCTGGAAGATTTCTTTTCTTTAATGGAATACCGTGGAGCCCCATTGTGAGTTAATTGCTGTGCGCTTTTTCGTCTTCGTCTTTGGTAATAAGGGTTTTCTTTCCCCAAATTCCCACCACGGTCATGTTGGGGGGGACGTCCTGGAGCACCAGCGCCGCGGCGCCGATTTTGGCGTCGTCTCCGATGTGAATAGGGCCCAAAAGAATAGCGTTGGCCCCAACGACCACATTTTTGCCCAGAGTGGGGTGGCGCTTCCCTTTCGATAATGATGTTCCGCCAAGAACACAACCCTGGTAGAGTAAGCATCCTTCGCCAATCTCCGTGGTTTCACCAATAACGATGCCCATCCCATGATCGATGGCCACCGCGCGGCCGATTTTCGCGCCTGGGTGAATTTCAATTCCCGTCAAAAATCGGGCAATATGAGACACTATCCTGCCTAACAAATACTGCTTTTTCCGATAAAACCCATGGGCCAGACGATGGAACCAAATGGCGTGGAGACCCGGATAACAAAGGAAAATCTCCAATTTCGACCTTGCGGCGGGGTCTTTGACCAACAAAGCATTAATATCTTCTCGAATACGTTTGAACATAATGGAGAATATTAGTTTTTTTGTATGGGTTGTGCCGGATCTATTCGGTGAGAATCAGAAGGGTGTCCCCCGAAACCTTGGCAAAGGGGGACGAGAAATTTACCGGCGAAAGGACTTGAACCTTCACGAGCCTAAGCTCATCAGATTTTGAGTCTGACGCGTCTGCCATTCCGCCACGCCGGTTGATAAAGGGATGGATATTATCAAACTTTGTGAAAGTGATAATATCCGATAATTATGAAAGTCTTACTTACTGGCGCGAACGGATTTATCGGCAGCTGCTATTTGTGGAAGCTTAATTCCATGGGGATCGACCATGTCGTCTTGGTGGACACCCCGTCGGATGTTAAATCCTCTCCGAATCTGGCCGGGAAAAAATTCAAAGAATATCTGTCCCGAGAAGCTCTCATCAATCACCTCGAAGAAGGCAAGCTCAAAGAAATCGACCTCGTTGTCCATTTGGGCGCCTGCACCGATACCACCGAGCGGGATACCGCCTACCTCAAGCGCAACAACGTGGAATACAGCCAATATCTTCTGAAATGGTGCCTCCAAAACCACCGCCTTTTCCATTACGCCTCCAGCGCTTCTATTTATGGGGACGGTTCAGAAGGCTATTCCGATGACTTGGCCAAGTTGAATAAATATAAAGCGCTCAATTACTACGGCGATTCCAAACTCACCTTTGACAAATGGCTGGTATCCGAGCGGCTAGTGGATCAAGTGGTGGGATTCCGTTATTTCAATGTCTTCGGTCCCAATGAATATCATAAAGGCGAAATGCGGAGCATGGTGGCCAAAGCTTATGATCAAATTCAAAAAAACGGCGCGGTTAACCTCTTTGCTTCTTCCCGCCCTGGATTCCCCGACGGATCCGAAGAAAGAGATTTTATTTATGTGAAAGACGTTACTGAAGTCATGTCCTTTTTCCTGGTAAACCCATCAGCCAGAGGCATTTTCAACCTAGGAACGGGGAGAGCCCGGTCTTTCAAAGACCTCGTGACAGGGGTTTTTAAGGCTCTTAAAATTCCGCCCAAGATCAATTATGTTCCTATGCCTGAGTCCTTGCGAGGACAATATCAATATTTTACGCAGGCTGATTTGACCCATCTCCGATCCACCGGCTGCCCTTTTCAGTTCACCTCGCTTGAAAGCGCCGTCCAGGACTACGTTGTCAATCACCTTCACAAACCCAATCCATATCTTTAAACCTCTCAAAAGAGCAAAATAAGCCCCTTTTGAATCCCGCCTCGATTAGGAAGAAATTTCCTACGATTCTGATTAAATTTCCACAATTTCTGAATTCCGCTGGTATTTTCCGCCTAAAAACCGAAAAAATCGCCTTATTTTGATATTTTCCATTATTTTCTTCTAAAATTTCATCGGAAGCTTTGTTGCACCCAAGGTTCCCAACAGGGATTTTAGACCGTGACAATTATGTGGCAGAGATGTGACAAAAGTCTCCTGGATGAGAAGTCAATTTAGAGATACACATACTAAAGAAGAGTAGAGGAGCGAAAAATGAACAACTTTTTAAAAAATCTAATTATAACCATCCTGTTATTTGCCCCTTCCGTTCCGGCTTTGGCGGGAGAAACTTACCGGCTAAAAATTGCCATTTCCGCGGAGACTCCCATTGCCGGAGAGGAACTTATAGTGAGCGTCGAAGCCCAGGATAAAGATAAAAATCGGGTGGAAACAGAATCGCGTGATTTAAAAATGATTTTGGCGAACGGCGAAGTCATCACCGAATACCCGCTAAAACTTATTGAAGGAAAAACCTCTCTCAAAATCGCGTTCGACCGGCTGGGCGCCACCCTCATACGAATTTTTGATCCCGAAAATCCCGCGTTGGTGGGGTTTGCCGCTTTCGATGTCACCGAAAAGCGAGGTGACGTCCAATGAAAAACTTTAAACAAATTTTTACCTTTTTGACCGTGTCGTTTGGAATTGTGGCGATCAATTGGGCCGGACCTATTTACCAGTACACCATCACAAAGATGACCGACGGTTCCTCTCCCGAACTTACGCAGGGAAAAGCCTACTTATTTGATATTCAGGCGGTGGACATGGCGGGAAATCCCGCGGATATCGGTCAAGGCGCCAATATAGATGTCACTTGCAATGGTTCTCCTTGCACTTTAATTCCGAGCATGCCCAATCCGCTCCAACCGGATCCCGATGGAAAATTGAGTTTGATGATTCGTTTTGACAGCGCGCCTTTGACGATGTCAATCAAAGCGGCCCATCATACAAATCCCAGCATCTCCGGAACTTTGGCCGGATTATCAATTCAACAATACCCCACTTCCTTTTCTATTGATGCCCCGTTAAACGTTGTTGCGGGTGTTCCCTTTAACGTGACCATTAACGCCATGCGGGGAGGAACTCGGGTCACCAGCTTTAAAGACGGGGTGGATTTGTCACAAGACTTTTCATATGTGGCTGGAAGCTCCTTAACCGTTTTTGGGACGGATTTTATTGATGGGTCGGCAGTTGCGACCTTTATGCTAAAGGCCGGGAATTGGGACACGCGGGTCAACCATGTCCGGGCCATAAACCGGGTCAAATATCAAGGCCAAAGTTCCAATTCGACGGGAGCGTCTCCCGATATCGAAGTCGGCCCAGGTCCCTATAACCGAATAATTTTGTTTATGCCAGGTGAGACCCCTCGACCAGGGAGCGCCCTTGGAAAAATGGGGACTCCCACGCAACAAATCTCCGATATGTCTTTTGGACCGATTCAAGTTTTTGCTGTTGATGAATTCGCGAACCGGTTGGATCCGGTGGATATCCCCGGAGGTCTCACCATCTCTTTTGTTTCCGGCGCCTCCGGCGATACGGTTCCGAGTCCCACACCTATCGTTTCAAACCCATTGGATGTTTCGGGAGGAATCGTGTTCCATTCTCCTATTGGGGCACGAAATATTACCGCTTCGCCCAGTATTAATCCGGCCAACAACAGTCAGTCTTTGGTGACAACCCGGCCCGGGACTGTGGCTTATTATCTTTTTACAGTTCAGCCGGCGACCTCTGCACCCTTGGGTTCCGGACCCGCTTTATACGCAGATATTCCAATGAACTTGGAAATTAGGGCTTATGATGCCGCGCGAAACTTAAAAATTGATCTGAATGGAAGCGTTGGGCAATTAACAGTCGATTTGCTCCCGGCTTTTGATTTAAATGCTCCTTATTATGTCGACACCAATGCAAGTACTTTAGAGCCCGACAATGTCGTTCAATTTATAAATGGTGTGGCGTCTCTTAATAATGTTGTCATCACCCGGGCATGGAATTCTGTCCTTTTAAAATTTAGCGATGGGGTCGTGGCGCCCGCGGTTTCAAATACGTGGATGATTATTCCCGGAACACCCAAAATGGTTCTTGCCACTATTTTGGGGACTCCCGGCGAAACTTATTTGCCAGGTCAATACCCTGGAAATTCCGGCACTCCCCCGGTTATCACGGCTGGAGAATCGCGGCGAGTGGAACTTCGCCTTTGCGATGGTCGATGGAATGTGGTCACGGGGGCTCTTGTGGATGCCACCAACGTGACATTGGCAGGAGAAGCAACTGCCATTCCAAAATATATAGTCGTTTCACCAAATTCCACCCTTGACTTTCCATTTGGAGGGGAAATTTTCGGGGCGGCCGCTCCCCAGGTAACAT
>JAKLIS010000058.1 GCA_022709485.1 Elusimicrobiota bacterium
CTGTGATGATAATTTTATTGTCGAAAAAAGACACGCAGCCTATGCGGCGGAAACGGGAAAGGACGCGGCTAATGACTTCCCTGGCCGTTCCGGCCATCTCCGCCAGTTCTTTATGAGAAAGCGGCATTTCAATCTGAACTCCTTCATTTGTCTTTTTTCCGTATCGGTCTCCCAAATCCAAAAGAATTTGTGAAATGCGTCCAAGAACATTATTGAAAGAAAGCGCCTCGATCTCTTTATTGGCGCGGCGAAGGCGCTGCACCAAAGTTTTCATGACCGCCAAAGACATCTCAGGCCGGGCAAGAATAAATTTTCGAAAGTCTTCCCGCTTAAGCATGATGAGAACGGAATCGTCCAGCGCAGAGGCTGAGGCGGACCGCGCCTCCTCGTCGATGAGAGACATTTCTCCAAAAAAATCCCCCGGTTCCAAATAGGCGAATGTTTTGGACTGGCCCTGCAGAGAGGTCCCGTAAATTTTTATTCGGCCGGACATCACCACATAGAGCGTTCCGCCAGGTTGGGACTCTTCAAATATTTTTTCGGCGCGCTTATATTTAACAAGCTGGCACATTTGAGCCACGCGCATTAAATCAGGATTGGTAAAACCGTTGAGGAGCTCCACGCCGCGAAGAAAACTGGCCAGCTGCGCGACATCAAATTCTTTGATGTTTTTTTGATTGGGTTTCATGAATTAGACGGGCGGAAGTATATCAATTTATTTCCGGGCATGAATTATAACCAGAACGTTGACGAAAGCGGTCCTTGGGGTTAACCTGGAGGCGGAAGAATCTAAAAATGAATAGTAATCTCAACTGGATTCGATTCTTAAGAAAAATCTGGATCTTCTCCAGTTTTTCGGATGAACAGTTGGCTCTCATCTCAGCCAAGCTGAAACAAATCTCTATTCCAAAAGGGGCCATTCTATTCAAAGAAGGCGACCCGGGAGGATCGCTTTATATTGTTCTTTCGGGAATTGTTCGGGTGGTTGCGGAACCCTCGCCTCATCTCTCAAACGGATCCCAATCTCCATTTCGCTTGGCCCATTTGGATCGGGGAAACTCCATGGGAGAAATGAGTCTTTTGACAGGAGACCCCTACCCTTATTCGGCCGTGACCGAAACAACCGTTGAGTTTCTCGTGTTAGAGAAGGCCGATTTTGACCATCTTTGCCACAAAAACGTCTTGATGGCTGAAAACTTGGCAAAAATTTTGGCGAACCGCATTTCGATGATAAACCGGGAGATGCCGATTGAAAAACCGGCCAAGGTCTTCTCCATTATTGCCGCCATTCCGGACCCCGATCAAATTATCCTAGGAGCCAACCTCGGGGTATCTCTCCTTGAGCAAACCAGAAAAAAGGTCCTTCTAATCATGGTGGGGGGTGGGTATGACCTCTTCGCCCGGAGTCTGGGGTTTTCTCCTGCCGATTTGTCCAAATTTAAAAAACCGGAAAACCCATTAATTGATCCCGCCAAATTGGAGAGTTTCACTTTTCGCCATTCCTCCGGCTTGGACATCATTTGCGTTGATGAAAAAGGATTTTTTGAAAAAGCCCAGGAGTATCCGCGGCTTTTTGTCCAAACCATTAAGGAAAACTATGATTTTGGACTTTTGGTTCTTCCCCCCTCCGTCAACCAAACGATGGTGTCCATCATCAAGGAAACGGAAAGGTGCCTGGAGATATCCGGCGCTCAAAGCACCCCTATTCAAATTCAAGCCTGCGCCCGTTTAAATTCCCTTGTGTCCCCGAAACAAATTGAGCGTTTATGGCTTTCCACCTCGACCCATCCCTTTCCCAGCCAATTTATTCCGGATTTGAAACTTAAATGGGACATTGATTGGGGCCAGGGATTTTTAAATTCCGCGGTTCCTTGGCTCCCGCCGGAGGCCACGATGGGTCATAAGATCATTGGACGGCTGGCGCGCAATCTGGGCGGGCTCTTATTTGGGTTTGCCATGGGCTCGGGAGCCGCTTTTGGATATGCCTGTATCGGAATGTTAAGGGTATTTGAACGGGAAGGAATATATCCCGACGTGTTGGCGGGGACTTCCATGGGCGCCATTATCGGCGCCTTATATGCCGCCGACATGCCGATCGACGAGATCGAAAAAATTGCCGAACAAATGACCAAGAAAGAAGTGTCGAAACTCATGGATTTAACAATCCCCCGTTCCGGCCTATTCCGCGGGACCCGCGTCCTAAAGTTTCTTCGCGAACACCTAGGGGACAAGAATTTTTCTGATTTGTCGCTTCCCATGGCATGCGTGGCCACGGATATCGAAACGGGAAAAGAGATCACGCTTATGGAAGGAAACGTGGCGGAAGCAGTGCGGGCGAGCATTTCGCTTCCTTTTTTCTTTCAGCCTCATTACATGAACGGGCGCTATCTCGTGGACGGAGGCTTGGTCAACCCCGTTCCCACCTCGGTGGTCATTAATTTGGGCGCCAATATTCTGGTTTCCGCCAATCTCACAGCGCGCGCCGTGGAGCGAAGGCTTCCCAAGCTCGGATGGCGAAAAAGGCTTCCGTCCATTCTCAAGTTCCCGGCCTTGGATGAGATTATGCTTAAAACCATGTACACCATGCAGTATGAAATTGCCATCCGCCAAGCGGAGCTCGCCCATGTGGTTCTCCAGCCGCATGCCAGCAATTATTTGTGGTGGGATTTGGATAAAGCGAGAGAGGTAATCCGTCTGGGCGAAGTGTGCACTGAGGAAAATCTGCAAAAAATAAAATCTTTTTTTCCTTATTTCTCAAAATTCTGCCGGGTCAATCTCGAAAAGAAAAAGTAAGAAAACCTTATTCGGGCTTCACTTCAAAGGAAAGAAAAGAGAAAACACAGATCCCTTCCCAATTTGGGATTCAAAGGAAATCTTCCCGCCCATGGCTTCCATCACTTTCCGGCAAAAAGGGAGCCCCAATCCGGCCCCCGGGACCTGCCCCGTGAAAGAATTTTCGATCTGATAAAACTTTTGGAAAATCTTTTCTCCTTCTTCGGGAGGGATTCCAATCCCGTTGTCAGCAATGGAAATGACGGCGAAATCATTTTCAAGACGTGAAAAAATTCGAATGATCTTTTTTTCCTGTTCATTAAATTTGATGCCATTTTCAATGAGATTTTTTAAAACCTCCAGCCCCATCCCCCTGTCCATGGGAACTGGAGAGATGCCGGAGGAATTTCCTTCGCGCTCAAAGGTCGCCGCTTTTTCCTTCGATAATTCCTGAAAATACTCGAGAGCTTCATTGATGAGCTCATCAACTTTCACCGCGTCATTTTTTTTAATGACATCATCGGATTCCAAGACGGAGAACCGAAGAAGTTTATCCACGAGCCCTGCCAAATAACCCGCTTGTTCAGAAATGGATTTGAGCGCCTTAATCTGGAAATCGCGCAGTCCCGCGGTCGAGGAAAGAATCATGGGCGAATACCCCACGATGACGGTGAGAGGGGTTCTCAATTTATGGGAAATGAGGGCGAGAAAATTCCTTTTAAGTCTTTCTTCGCGCTTTTCATCGGTCACATCATGAAGAACCATCAAATATCCCCGGGATTTCGATTTTTCGTCGGAAGAAAGCCTATGGACCACCGCCATAAGAAACAAATCTTTGATCTCCCGCCTATCCAGTTCGAAAACAGCGGTGTCCCCCTCCATCCTTTTCAAGTCACTTTCAGTTGGATATTTCTCAAAATTAGAAAAAAGTTCTTTCCCGAATTTTTTCCCGAACACGTCGGCCGGTGTATGGCCTAAAAATCGGGTTCCCGCTTCATTCATAATCACCGTGGTGGCATTTTCATCCAAAAGAAGCACTCCGTCCTTCATATGAGCAAAAACGGTGTTTAACTTTTCTTTCTCAAGTTTAACCGCGGAAAAGAGGCGGGCGTTTTCAATGGCGACGGCGGATTGGCTGGCGAAGGCGTCAAAGACTTCCAGATCTTGCGCCAAAAATTCCCCGTTGTTTTCTTTATTTATGGCTTCCACCACGCCGATGAGGCGGCCTTTATTGGACATCGGAACCGCCAAGATGGACTTGGTTTTAAAACTCGTGGATTTATCCACCCTTGCGGTAAACCGGGGGTCTTGAGAAACGTCGTTAACGATCAAAGGCTTGTTTTCTTTGGCCACCCAACCCGCAATCCCTTCACCCACTTTGAGCCGGATTTGTTTGACTGTTTCTTTGGCCGATCCGATCGCCACGTCAAAATAAAGATCGTTCGTCTTCTCATCTAAAAGGAGAATTGAAGAAGCCTCCGCCCGGACAACCTCGGTGGCCAGTTTTAAGACGGCCAGAAGCACTTCGTCCACATCCAGTTTTGAGGAAAGGATTCGATTGGCTTGAAGAAGTCGTTCAAATTCCGCGGTTCCTAACGCCACATGTCACCTTTTCTTCCGCATTTGGTCTCTCATTTTCACTTTTTGGGAATGCTCTTTATAGGTTTTTGAAAAATCATGCCGGCCGTCAGGGCGGGCCACAAAGTACAAAGCCTCGGACTCGGCGGGCCACAAAGCCGCTTTGAGCGCTTCAAGCCCGGGGTTGCAAATAGGCCCCGGCGGCAGTCCCGAATGAAGATAGGTATTGTAAGGGCTTTCTGTCTTGTTGATATCGGCATACAGAATCCTCTTTTTCCAAAATCCCAAAGCGTATTGCACCGTAGGGTCGGCCTCTAGCCGCATCCTTTTCTTAAGCCGGTTATGATACACAGCCGAAATCATGGAAAGTTCCGTTCTATCCCGGGCTTCCCTTTCAAGAATCGAAGCCATCGTAACGGCTTGATTTTTGGACCATCCAATGGAATCGGTGCGGGCGGTCATTTCTTGGGACCAAACTTGGTTAAATCGATCGGTGAGAGTTTTCACCACTTCTCTCGGATCAATTCCCACGTCAAAATCGTAAGTGGCCGGAAAAAGAAATCCCTCCAAATTCCGAGCGTTCACCAATTTTAAAAACGCTTGGGCGGAGCAAACCATGCGTCGTTCCAATCGGTCGGCAATCTGCCATGATGCAAAACCTTCGGGAATAGTGAGATGAATTTTCTCCGTGTGACCGCGAATGAGATCGGAAACCACCCAAAAAGAAGATCGTCCTTTATTAAACCTGTACCGCCCCACTTTTATTTTTTGGTCTGCCCGCATGACCTTGGTCCAAAAAATCATGGGATACACCGAGAAAAATTGGCCGCGGTCCACCAATTGGCGGGCCACAAAAATGGCCGAGGTCCCCGGCGTCACATCCAATTGAACCCAGGAAGCCCCGGTGCCCGGCCAAAACGCCGAAATGCCAAGGAGAACCAATGACAGGAGCAGGGGTAAAACCCACCGTTTCATGAAAGGATTTACCCTCTCAGGACGGCTGGATCGATGGCGGATGTCAGGTGTTTTTGGCGGTATTGGAGGATCTCCGATAAGGTAGTGAATTCAAATCCACGAGAGCGAAGTGAAGGAATCAAAATCTCAAGGGCTTGGGCCGTGTTCTGTTTTCCATTGTGCATGAGAATAATATCCCCGTCTTTGGCCATAAGTTCCACCCGTTGTGCAATCTCCAGGGGGCTCAAACCCTCATGGTCGAGGCTATGGACGTCCCAAAGAATAAGCGTGTATTTGGGAGGGACGGTAAAATGAAGGCGAATAAATTTTTCTGTGCTCCCCGGTGTTCTGAAAAGATAGGAATTGCGGCCGGTCAATTCCTCAATAAGGAGCCGCGTCCCTTCGAGTTCATCCGACAGACTAGCCGGAGACATTTTTTTTAAATCGGAGTGACTCCAGGTGTGATTGGCGATTTCGTGCCCCCCTTTCACCAAAGAGCGGACCACCTCCGGATTGGACGCGGCCACCTGGCCCACGACAAAAAACGTTCCCCGAGCTCCAAATCTCTTCAGAATCTGTTGAAGACGGCGCGTGGCCAAGGGCCTGGGACCATCATCAAAGGTGAGGGCGATTTTTCGGCGAAGAAAGGGTTCGCCCAAAAAAGAAGCCGGGGAAATAAAAGAAGGGCCCGTGATCAGGAAAATTAAAAAAAGAAGAGACCTTTTAAATGCTTTTTGAATCAACTTACCGCCAATGGGAAAGATTGAATAATTTTATACTTTGATCCTTGGGATCCTAGATGACTTTCCATGAGATGAAATTCTTTGACAATAAAATCAGATGACTGAAAAGACGCGAAGAGTGTACAAAATTGACCGGTCACCGTCATGAATGAGGCTCTGCCTTTTCTCAAAAAATCATTCTTGAGGCGGGCCACTGTTAAATGGGGTTCATACGCTCTATTTTCCTTCATGAAACCTTGAAGAGCGAAAGCCCCCTCAAGGTCCGCCACGAGCGCTTTAAGTTTTTCTATGTCTCCTCTCACCCCCACCCAAAAAACTTGAGGCTTAGAAATATGGGGAAACACCCCCGCCCCCCCCAGGTGTAAGGAGAGGGAGGGATGGCGACGAGCTATTTCCTTCAAAGATTGTTGAATATCAAGCATTTTAGACAAATCGACGTCCCCCAAAAATTTGAGGGTTAGATGAAGAGATTCAGGTGGAATCAGCCGAATTGAGGTGGGAACCGAAGCCTTCTCAAAAAGAGCCTGAATATATTTCTTAATTTCTTCCGGGATGGAAACCGAAACAAACAATCGCATGCTTAAAATCATATCAAAAGAGAATTTTTCTCACCCCTTGAATCACCCCTTCCGGCAGTTAGACTTACTACAGGAATGCATTGATTTTTCAAAGTAAATGAAGAAATTGAGTTCATATATCATGGCGACAGTTTTAAGATGGACGTCATTACCCAATATTTTATTCGGGAATCTATATTCCCATGATGGCGCCTCTCGTTGGATTGACAGGAGCTTCAATTGATCCGATTTCATAAAAAACTCCTCCCCCGGTTTGTGATTTGGCTGGTCCTCATCACCGCGATTCCAGTCGGTTGGGTGGGCCTTAAAATTGTTCAAATCAATGATGATAATTTGCAAAAAGAGGTGGGGCGTTATCATGTTCAAACGGCAGAGGCCCTCGCAAAAAAATTAGACGACCGCATAACCGCAATGGATGAATTTCTTCGATTCGCAATCTCCGCGATTCAATATCCTGATTTTAGCTGGGAAAACAAATCAGCCATTCTAAAAGCTCTTCTCGATACCACAAAATATTTTGGGATTATCTCCGTTATCGGCCCGGACGGTGAGGAATTGTTGAAAGTTTATGAACCCTCCCGCGCCCCCGAAGTAGTTGAGAACCCATCCCTCGTGAGTCATTCCAATCGCGCCGAATATAAAGAACTCAAGAAAACCGGCGAACAAACAAAACGTGTGTATGAAAAATCCGGCAATCTTTTTGCGGAGGTTTATTACCCTTTTAAAACGATCACGGGATTAAACGCCATGTTCGTTACAGTTTCCTTTAAGGACTTGACTCAAGAAATCAATTCTCAAACCATCGGCCAAAAGGGGTTTGCTTACTTCGTAAACCGTAAAGGAAATATTCTATCCCGGCCTGCTCTGGTCAAAGATATCTACCAAGATGAAGGCATTATCAAATGGGCGCTTAGAGGAGGCGCGGGAGCCAGAGAATTTAGCGATCCCAATGGAATCAAATGGGTCAGCGCCACGGCTGTTGTGGAAAAACTAGGCGGTGCCATCATC
>JAKLIS010000059.1 GCA_022709485.1 Elusimicrobiota bacterium
CATGCCGAGATGTTTCTGCTCGGCACGAGATGTTTCTGCTCGGCACGAGATGTTTCTGCTCGGCACGAGATGTTTCTGCTCGGCATGGCCCTGAGCAGAAACGTCTCAGGGCGACGAACCCCCGCCTCATTACGAGAAGTCGTCATGCCGAGATGTTTCTGCTCGGCACGAGAAGTTTCTGCTCGGCACGAGAGCTTTCTTTTCATTTGCCGAAAGAGCCGGGCATAATCTTTCACTTGAAAATGGGCGTTTAGCCCGCTGGGGTTGGGAAACACCCAGACCCAGGAGTTCCCGATTTTTTCTTTCCGCAAACCCATCGCAGCTTTCGGTTCATCAAACCCCTTCCGGTAAAGGCCCAAACCGAGAAATGCCACGGCTTTGGGATTATAGAGGATAATTTTATTTCTCACTTGCCGGGCCCCCTTGCGATACTCTTGAATCGTTAATTCATCCTCCCGCGCTGTCGCGCGACTCACCAAATTGGTGATCCCAATTTTGTATTTAAGGAGATCCGCGGAATCATAGGGAGTAAGACGCCTCAAAATAAGGCCTGAAGCCCAAAGGGCCGGCCAAAAGCGATTGCCGGGACGACCGAAATGATGGCCAATGGCCGCTGTATAAAGGCCGGGATTTATGCCCACAAAAAGTATATCAAGCCCGGGCGCAATGATGTCTTTGACCGTTTTCCGCCGAGCGCGTTCAAGGTCTGTTAATGTGGGGCGGGGATGCCGCTGGGAGTTCATGACGGCATTATATATAGCGGCTGGCAAACGATTAAATAGCCTAGGATTCCGTTCGATTTATGGGCGAAGGGTTTTCCCTCCCGGCGATCCGGCTCCGGCCGTCCCCTTGATTCTCCGGGGATTTCAAATAGAACATTAGCGGTCATCAAATGAAAAAGCTAATTGGAATTTTCACCATCTATTAATATTTTTGCCCCCACTTTTTTTACGAAAAGCCCACAATTTGGTTTGGAACTTTCGACACTTTTCCAACTTACTTCATAAGGGACATGTATATCGGGGATGGGTCAAACCCAAGTCGCCCCAGGATTTATCAAATTGATTGTTAATCAATTACTTTAATCTAAACTCGTAATTTTAAAATGAAAAAAAGAACCCCTCTTTTTCTGATAGCTTTACTCCCTCTGGTCTCCCACGCGGAAATAATAACCCGAAAAATTAAGTACTGGGACGGAAAGACGGAATTAGAAGGCCGGATTGCTTATGACAATCGATATGCCATCAAAAAACCGGGAATTCTTGTATTTCATGATTGGATGGGGACTTCGTCATTCACTCAACAAAAAGCCGAAGATTTGGCCCGCCTTGGATACGTCGGTTTTGAAGCCGATTTATATGGCGAAGATCTTCGCCCTGAAAACACAAAGGAAGCGGCTGCTGTCGCCGAGTCTTTTAAAAACAATCGCGCCCTCTTGCGAAGACGGGCCCGCCTTGCGCTTGAAACCCTAGAACATCAGACCCGAGTTGAAAAAACCCAGATTGGCGCTATCGGATTTTGTTTTGGAGGAACCGCCGCGCTAGAGCTGGCGCGCTCAGGCGCTCCGGTGGAAGGCGTGGTCAGTTTTCACGGCGGTTTAAGCACCCCAAACCCGGATGACGCCAAAAAAATCCTGGGGAAAATTTTGGTTCTGCACGGCGCCGAAGATCCCTGGGTCCCTCCTGAAGAGGTTGCGGCGTTTGAGAGAGAGATGACAGACGCCGGCGTCGATTGGGAGTTGGTCAAATATAGCAACGCCGTTCATGCGTTCACGAATCCGGCCGCTGGAAACGATAATTCAAAGGGCGCGGCCTACAACCGGGAAGCCGCCGAACGATCTTGGGAAACAATGAAAGATTTCTTTAACAAATTATTCGGAAAAATTGACGTTCCAGAAAGGTCTTCTCTCAAAAGATAGGAGTTCAAAAATGGCCAAATTCTTAATAGAAGTTCCCCATGAAGCCGAGGAATTGCCCTGCGCGCGAGTGGTTAAAAAATTCCTTGAATCCGGTTCGCATTTCTTAGTGAATGCCGACTGGGGATGTTCTGACGGAGTCCATAAAGTCTGGGTCCTGTTGGAAGCCAACAACAAAGACGAAGCCCGTTATGTCCTTCCTTCTCCTTTCCGGTCCCAGGCGCTTATTGTGGCTCTCAATAAATTCTCGGAAGAAGAAATTGATTCCGTTTTAAAAAAGTATGAATTGAATCCAAAAAGCACTTGTTAACACGGTCAAGGGGAGAGGTTTTGTTTTAGACACGCCGGGAGGAAGACGCGGAAACCGCCAAATCACCCTGTGAAGAAGAAGTTTCCTTCATCATAGAAGCGGAGCGAGAATCAAAAATGCCCAAATACAAGGCGGTATTTGGATGAGAAAATTGGGCCGGCACGACCAAACGGATTCTCTCTCTAAAATCTTTCAAATGTCGTGCCAGTTGCTCAGCTGATTTCCCTTCCAAATGAGCGAGATGGGCCAAATCAAGGACCAACCGATTTTTCTTTTTCTCTAGAGCTCTCCTCAACTGGAGGCCCAGATCCCTGGCTTGAGCCGCGTTGAAATGTTGCTTAAATTGAACCCAGACGACATTTCCTGATCCGTGCTCAACCGACAGGGGAATGCCCATTTTTTTTAATCGACGCCATGCCTGGTGGAGTTTGGGAGTGGCCAAGGGAGCTCGATAAACATTTCGAATTGATTTGGGATGCTGGAAAATATTCCACTTCAGTTTTATTCCCGTCCACACCGCCAAAACCACCGATGCCAACGATAGGAGGTTTTCTTTTAAATTGGGACGGCCATAGATCGAATGGATTTGCTTTTCGAGTTGCCCAATCCACCGGCGGATCGCCCGGTTCGGCCCAAACAGACGTCCCGTGAGAAAAATGGGATATCCTTTTCTCACTTCGGAGGCATACCACTCTGATTTCTTTCTCAATAATGGGCTGGATGAATTTTTTAGCTTCTGAGCGCCCAGCATGTAAGTTTCGATAAATCGATAAATAGAAGGGCCAAGGATTTGAAAATCTTTCTCGAAACATTTTCTTTGAAGCGATTCAATTTCTTCTGCCGATAATCGGGGATGTTTCACCATCGCTGCGAATCCGTCGCAGCTTCGATAGTATTTTTCTTGATCCGCCAGTAAATCCGGACGAAGCAAACCCTCCTTCATGATTCTCTCGTAAAAGGGGGTGCCGGGGGTGGGGCCGTAGATTAAAAACTGGCCAAGGCCCGGTTTCAATTTGAGAAGACCCTGGAGCTCCTCCTCCACAATCTCAGGCGTTTGATAGGGAAATCCGACAATCATTGAGGCAAGAATGGTGATTCCATGTTCGCGAAATTCCTTAAAAATTTCTTCCGCAGGGCGGCCCAATTGCTTGTTGTAGCCCGATTTGGTCCCTTCATACCCAATCCAAAACCCGTCGATTCCCATTTCAAGAATTTCTTCCACTTTATACTGGCTGATGGCCCGAATGCTGGCAAATACAAACAATGAAACGCTTTTGCCCCCTTTCAGCACACATTCCCGGAATTCCATGGCCCTTTTTTTATTGAGGAGAAAATCTTCATCCAATACGACCATCGGCATGCCGGGCTCGAGTTCCTGATAACGCTCAACGACATTGTAAATGTCTTTTCCAGTCGGAAGTAATGAGATGTGTTTTCGTTTAAAAAAGTGGGATGTGCAGCAAAAATCACAGCCATTGGGACATCCGAGGCCGGCGAAAATCATTCCTGTCCTAGAAACGGGAGCGGAAAAAATTTTGAGACGGCTAACGATGAGAGGGGGTTTATAAGGCTTAGAGGCCGGCGGTTCTCCCAGCAGTTTCCGCATGAACTCAACCCCTTCCCCCCGGCAAATGTAGTCTGAATAAGGGGCCAACACTTCATCGGATAAAACGGTCCCATATCCGCCCAGGATGATTTTCGATTGCGGAGCGTGTTCCCGGATGAGAGAGACCACATCTTTCATGTGGTGAAAAACAGCTAAAAGGAACGAAACTCCAACATAATCATAGCCTTTCCTTAATTCACGAATGAGATCGGAACGGGTTGGGTAATGAAGAACGACTGCGGGTGTTTCGATATTTTCCGAAATATAATCGAGGGCAAAATGGAGATGAAGGGCGCGAGGACTAAATATTCCTTGGGCGCGGGTGACTTGGCCATGCAATAACTCGTATCCGACGCTGGGAGCATCCCCATAAGCGGCGCCGAGCGGTTGGCAAACGCTGGTTAAAAGTATTTTTTTATTCATATTTTTAAAAGTTTTTGGATGGAAGATGCAGGAAAGAAAACAGTTTGCGGCATAAGGGATCTCAATCGTACCGTCCAATTATTTCGCGCAATTATACGATATATCCGCCGGAGTCCTATTCTTATCTCGTGGAAACAATCTGATTCACTTCCCCAATTCTATCGGAATAGGCGCTTTCCAACCCTGGAATCTCCATATCAACCGTAAAATTTTTTGAGATATAATGCCGTTTTCGTTGTTCTAATCATGTCATGTCCTATTATTGAATAAACCATCTTTTAACAGGAGAAAATTATGAAATTGAAACTTTCTGGAATTGCTGCTGCTTTGGCGATCATCGCAACCACCGGAGTCGGCTTTGCCGCTGAACCGGGTGAACTTAAGATAGGGACTACGCTTGAAAATTTGCAGGCGTCCTACAATGGAGAGTCAAACGCAAACGTCCGGTATTTGGCATTCGCAGAAAAGGCGGACACGGAAGGTTATAAGCAAGTGGCTGCATTATTCCGAGCCGCTGCCAAGGCTGAAGAAATTCATGCCAAAGAACACGCAAAGGAAATTAAGAAGTTAAAAGCTGAACCCAAAACCGACATTCAGAAGCCAGAAGTTAAATCCACCAAAGAAAATCTCGAAACGGCTTTGAAAGGCGAAACATACGAGAAAAACATCATGTACCCCGGCTTTGCCAATAAAGCAAGGGAGGAGAAGAAAGCGACAGCGGTCCGTTCACTCACCTGGGCTTTAGCGGGTGAGATAGAACATGCCAAATTTTTCAGGGAAGCCCTGGACAATCTAGAAGATTGGAAGGTTGTCCAAAAAGAATTTCTTGTTTGTGTCGAATGTGGATTCACCACGACGGACACAAAAATTAAACAATGCCCCGTTTGCTTTGTCCCTCGCAGCAAATTTACCACCGTTAAATAGAAATAACTAATAAAGTTCCCATGCCGGGACCAAACCCCGGCTTGGGACTTTTTTATGAACTTAATGAATCGTCGTCCATCCTTGCCCAAAGTGAGGTTCTTTTTAGTCCTTTCAACGCCGCTTGTGGCGGTCATTGGCTTTTGGCTTTTTAATTCTGTCCAGGGGCCCATCGGCAACCTTTGGGAGCAAGGCCGGCCATCGATTCTATTGGTTATTGGCCGGCTTATGGGTCTTTTGGCCGCGTATGGAATCATGATTCAGATATTAGCGGTGGCCCGAGTCCGGTGGATAGAGCAAGTCTTTGGATTTGACCGCCTGACCCGGTTTCACCGGCTGTTGGGACCTCCCATTTTTTCATTCATTATCGCCCACATTATTCTTCTGATTTTTTCCGTCTCGGAAAAGATGGAAATGTCTTGGTATTCTCAGTCCGTTGATTTTTTTAAAAATTGGGGCCATGTCGATTTGGCCTATTGGGGGGTTGGATTATTCGTGGTCGGCCTCATTCCATCTATTCCCTGGGTGCGCCGGCGAATTCCTTATGAAGTTTGGTATTTTTTTCATCTTCTTCTTTATGTCGGCATCGGCCTTACGATATTTCATCAATTTTCTATTGGGGGAGATTTCACTCTCAATCAAACCTTTGAATATTTCTGGGCGGGTCTTTATATTTTTGTTGGCGCCCATCTGGTTTATTTTCGATTCTGGCTTATCATAAGGAATTATTTTCGCCACCGGTTTTTTGTGGAGGATATTGTGCCAGAAACTTTCGACGTCAATTCAATTTACATTACCGGGAAAAAACTGGAAAAATTCCAATTTAAGCCGGGGCAATTTATAATCGTCCGTTTTTGCTGCACCGGGTTTTGGCAAGAAGCGCATCCATTTTCTCTTTCTCAAACACCCAACGGCAAACATCTCCGAATCAGCGTAAAAAATCTGGGAAGTTTCTCCGGCCGGTTGGGAAAGTTAAAAAAAGGCACAGCCGTTTTTGTTGATGGCCCCCACGGCGTTTTCACGGAAAAGAAGGCCTTCAATAACAAGGTTCTGTTTATCGCAGGAGGGATCGGCATTACCCCTTTCAGGCCCCTTATTGAAGTCCTTATGAATAAGGGAAAAGATATCTGTTTGCTCTACGCAATCCGAAATAGAGAGGGATTTGTGTTTGAAAATGAACTTAAGGACTTGGCGACGAAGGGAAATTTTCGAATGATTCCAATTTTGAGCGATGAACCTTCCTGGCCGGGCGAAAAAGGGTTCGTTGACAAGGAAAAAATAATTCGGTTGGTCCCGGACGCTGCGCAGAGAGATATTTTTGTTTGTGGCCCGCCGCCCATGATGAAAGGGGTCATCGGAACGCTGCGTTCAATGGACGTGCGGTCCTCCCAAATTCATTATGAAAACTTTGCTTTTTAAGCCGGTTTAGAAATAAACCACAACCACCGCGCTGTAAAACGTGATCGCCGCCAAGGTGGCCAACCCCACGTGCTTATCAGCCAATCCGTGCAAACTCTCCTTGTCTTCTTTCTGTTCCTGCGCTTGTCTACCAGAAATAATAGCCAGGGCCATAGCGGGAAAATGGATCCAGGCGAGACCTTTGTGAATTTTTCCCCCCAAAGTGGCGGGCCCTCCCGGGCTTTTGGGGGCGTTAATGGCAAATAATCCCGATGCCGCATAAAAAGCTCCCGCGGCATACGCATAATTGGCATGGGTATTCATTTTGGATGAAGAGCCGTCTTTGGCCCCTCCCGCCGTGGCGAGCGCGCCCACTAGAAGAGCGGCGGATACTATCCCTAAAGTTTTATGAATCTTAATTTTTTTATTTCTTTCATTGAGGTCTTTTAGGAGATCAGTTGCGGCAGACGGGGTCGATTCCTCGGAAGCCTGCGCCAATTGATAATTGGCAGAAGCCAATAGTGGAAACTCATTTGGCATAAGATCTAATTTCCGGTTCCCCCACCCACGAGATTCTCTATTCCATTCTTGAGCTGCGGGGGAAGACACAGGCAAAAGTCCAAATAAAAGAGCCGCTAAAACGAGAGCACCACAAATCTTGAAACGCATATCGACAAGACCCCCTAAAAATAATGTGAAGCGATAATAATAACCCATTAATCAACGGATAATTTCATCTTTTTTTTCAATTTACCAATGGGAGATCGTAAAGCAAATCTATCGGAAGGATCCTGCAGGAAAAAACGATTCGCTTTAAGAAAGATTCAAAGTAAAATGGCCGTTGCCTAAAGTGAATTGAAACGCATTGGAGGGGTCGCATAGTGGCCGAGTGCGCCGGTTTGCTAAACCGGTATATGGTTGTAAAGCCATATCGAGGGTTCGAATCCCTCCCCCTCCGGTTTGGGGGTTCTTTCCGGGCACAACCA
>JAKLIS010000006.1 GCA_022709485.1 Elusimicrobiota bacterium
TTACCAATCTGATATTTCTTTCGATTTTGGCCGGGAGAGTGATGCACGCCAATTACCATTTGTGGTGGCTTCCTCTGGTGGCGGCGAGCCTGGGTTCATTGAGCGGATGGAAGAGTGCTCCCATGGGGAATCGAACCCCAGCTTCGGCCTTGAAAGGGCCGCGACCTAACCGCTAGTCTATGGGAGCGGCAAGAACCTGGCATGGCCAGGTTTAAAGGCTAGAAAAATGAATAAATTGGCTTCCGGTAACTTTGGCTTGCGCCCGGAGAGACTCGAACTCTCGACCCTACGATTAAAAGTCGTATGCTCTACCAACTGAGCTACGGGCGCTCGAAAACTCTTTTTAGGCAAAATTGAAATGAAATAAGTTTTTTCCTCTCGGGGATCTTTCCGGACAAATACGGGCAGGACTAACAATGCTCCTTTCCATTCAACTGCTTTCCTAAAAAGCGTCTCGAATGACGCAATATAGTAGTTTCTGGTGGCTTGTTTCCACATCTTTTTTTGCCTTATCGGGCCCCTCTCCCTTTCCAGATTAAGGATTTTATTGACCTCGGATGCAAAACCGGATTTGTGGCTTGTCTTATTGCATCTCAAGTCGGATCGGATGTTAAAGGACTTCTCGTTGATGCCAACCCCGAAATGGTCACCGAGGCCAAGTGGCATTTAAAAGAGAATCAATTGAAAAACTGCGGCGTTTTTTGAGGGTGGCCGGCCCTTCTGAAGGAAAAACGGCCAAGTTATTTTTATACCAATTCAACATTTCATCGTCGGTCAAAAATCCGGATCCCGCCAAGTATCCTCTCCCGATCGTTGACAATCTTAGGGAGTTCGAAGTTCCGGTATTAAAACAAGAAAACCTTATTCGAGATTTCTTCAAATCGGAGCCGATAGATTTTTTAAAAATAGACATCGAAGGAAGTGAGGAAGATTTGCTTCAGGGGAATTTAGATTATTCGATCGCCATTGAATGGCATAAATGGCTTATCTCATTTGAAAAAGGGGAAAGAGACCTTCGAAAAGCCGGATTTAAAAAAATGGCGATATTAAAGGAAGACAGCATCTGCGGGTTAGAGGTATTTTCTGAAGCCATTTAAGAAACGTTTTCTGTGCCTTGGGTGATTCCGCGAATCGACATCATTAATTCTTCGGGATTGCTGGCGGAGTCCAGGGCGTCTTCCAAGGTAATCGCCCCTTCCTGATAGAGCTTCAAAAGAGATTGGTGGAAAGTCTGCATTCCATAGTACTGCCCTTGTCGTATGGCATCGAGCACATCCTGCATTTGATTATCGGTCACGGCCTTGCGAACGTGCGCCGTCACCGCCAAAATTTCAGCCGCCGGCATCCGGCCTTTTCCGGTGGCGTGTGTAATTAACCGTTGACAAATGACCCCTTTGAGAACATCGGCCAATTGAAATCGCACCTGGTTTTGCTGGTGAGGCGGAAACATATCGATGACACGGTTGATGGTTTGGACGGCATCGGTCGTGTGAAGGGTGGAGAGGACCAAATGCCCCGTTTGCGCGGCGGTGATGGCGGTCGAGGTGGTCTCCAAATCTCTCATTTCCCCCAAAAGAATGACATCCGGATCTTGCCGCAAAACATGTTTCAACGCCTCGCTGAAACTTAGAGTGTCCGTTCCCAATTCTCTTTGGCTTATGATGGATTTCACGTCTCGGTGCAAAAATTCGATAGGGTCTTCGATGGTAACAATATGTTCAGCCCGTTCCCGATTGATAAATTCGATCATCGCCGCCAACGTGGTTGATTTTCCGCTTCCTGTCGGACCGCATACCAAGATAAGGCCCCGGGAAAGCTGGCAAAACTTTTTGAGGACGCCGGGCAAGTGGAGGTCATCGAAAGTGGGGATTTTTGTTGGAATCTGTCTTAGGACGAGGGCCACGGATCCCCTTTGGCGAAAGGCATTTCCCCTAAAACGACCGAGGCTGGGGACCGCGAAAGAAAAATCCACTTCGTTTCTGACCTCAAAAATTTTCTGTTGGCGCTTTGAAATCATGAGGTAAAGAGCTTCCTTAACAAAATCGGTGGTTGATTTCATTCCATCGACCGGAAAGAGATGTCCGTCAATACGGTAAATGGGAGGGGTCCCGGCCCTTAAGTGAAGATCGGAAGCGACCCGCTCTACCATTCCCACAAGAAGCTTGTTCAAAACTTCCGTGGCTTGCGCGACTTTGCTCAAGTCCTGGGATCCGTCCCCCGACTTTTCTGGGTGATTACTCTTTTGTGAATTTGATGCGTCCATGCTGCTTAAAGTGTAAAGGCGAGTGTCGCAGATTTCAACAGTTTTTTCCAAGATATTTAAATGAAGGATATGGCGAGAGAACAGAGGGGATGGGGATTGAAAAATATCTCTGGTATTGGGATGCCCTAACAAAAGGGAGGAGATTATTTCAATTGACGGTTTTTAAACCGCAAGTAAGCGGGACGCTTAAGGTCCTCTTCTGAATAAGAGGGCGGATGGATCGGCCCATCGGGCGCGCCCACCAAGGCAGGTGTTTTCTTGAATTCGCTCGGTTCCCCCAGTGCTTTGACCCGTTTGGCGGGAAACCCCGTGGCAATGACCGTCACTTTAAGCTTGTCTTCCAGTGACTCATCGAAAACCTGGCCGTAAAACACATGGGATTGCGCCGAAGTCGCTGAACTGATGAAGTCCATCACTTCACGCACTTCATACATGGTCACGTTTTTATTACCCGTGATATTAACGAGGACGCCCTTCGCGCCTTCGATGGACACATTTTCGAGAAGCGGAGATTCAACGGCTTGGCGCGCCGCGTTCATGGCCCGATCTTGCCCCAAGCCAATTCCGACGCCCATGAGGGCCTCACCGGATCCGGACATAATGGTTTTGACATCGGCGAAGTCCACGTTTACAAGGCCATGCGAGGTGATGATATCGCTGATGGCCTGGATGGATTGGCGCAAAACGTCATCAGCCACGCGGTACGCTTCCAAAGTGGGCGTTTTTTCGTCGATAATCGAAAAAAGGCGGTCATTGGGAATAATAAGAAGGGTGTCTACAAAAGTCCGCAATTCTTCAATGCCGGCATTGGCCTGATTGGCGCGGATGAGCCCTTCGAAGGAAAAGGGCCGGGTGACCGTGGCCACAATAAGAGGCGCGGGCTTTAACGACCGCGCAATTTGGGCCACAAAAGGCGCCGATCCAGTTCCCGTCCCGCCCCCCATCCCCGCCGTAATAAAAACCATATCCGCGCCCACCAAAATTTCGCGAAGGCGATCTTCGGATTCTTCCGCCGCATGCCGGCCGATTCCGGGATTGCCCCCCACCCCAAGCCCTTTCGTGAGTTTCTCTCCCATCTGGATCCGAACGGGAGCCAGGCTTCTTTTTAAGGCTTGCGCGTCCGTATTGGCCGCGAAAAATTCCAATTGAGACACATTGGCTTCGACCATGCGGTTGATGGCGTTTCCGCCGGCGCCGCCCAACCCAATGACCCGAATAACGGCCGGCTGCTCTTTGAAATCATCCGTAAATTTGATGCGCGTCACGAAATTAAAAAACCTCCGATAGAAACTTTTTCATGTTCTCGAAAATTCCTCCGCTCGATTTCCTCGCGTACTTATGCGACCGGCCCCAATCTCCATAGGATTGAAAAGCCAGAAGACCCACCGCCGTGGCGTAACTGGGATGAGACAAAGCCTCCGGAAGGCCGGTGATGTTTTGAGGAAGTCCGTGGCGGGCGGGAATTTCAAGAATTTTTTCCGCGGCGTTGATTAGGCCGGGCATCATCGATCCGCCTCCGGTAATGACGGCTCCGCCGGCCACCACCTGTTCTTCCATGCCGGATCGGTCCATTTCGCTTTTAACCATGGTAAAAATTTCCTCGACCCGGGGAGCGATGAACTCATAAAGGGTCCCGCGTTGAACTTGTCTTTGGGTGCGGCCGTCGACGCTGGTATAGGTGACGTCTCCCTCGGGATCAAATTCTTCCTCAACTCCGGCGGAAGTCACCAAAACTTTCTTTTTCGCGGGCCGGATGGCGACGCCGTATTTTTCCTTGACCATTTTGGCCTGGGATAAAGAGGTTCGAAGCCCATGAGCCAGATCGTTGGTAATGGAATCGGCGCCAATGGGAATTTCTTTGGTAAATTTCACGCCGCCGTCGGTGTAAATGGCGAGTCCCGTCGTCGAACCGCCCAAGTCGACCAAAAGACAGCCCAAATCTTTCTCCTCTTGCGTAACGACAATGTCTCCCACTGCCAGAAGACCGTAAATAGGTTCCCGGATTCCAAACCCGGCGTTATTAATGGCCCGCCACACATTGTTTAAGTGGCTCGTTCCAGCGGTGACGATATGAACTTCAACTTCCAAAAGAGATCCTTCCATCCCGACGGGATTGGGAACCCCTTGTTGGCGATCCAACACGAAATCCTGTGGAATGACGTGGATAATCTCGCGATCAGTGGAAATGGGAACCGCTTTGGTCGATTCGATGACTTGCGCCACGTCCTCATTGGTGATTTCTTTGTCGGTCCGGGCGATGTTGATGGCGCCGTGGTGATTGAAAGTCTGCGTGTGAGACCCGCGGATGCCCACAATCAGATCGCGAATGGTTTCTTTACACTGCTCTTCCACGCTTTCGACAACGCGCGTGATGGAGAGCGCGGTTTCGTCAATATTAATGACCACGCCGCCTTTGATTCCTCGGCAAGGCTGTTTGGACACGCCCACCACTTCAATTTGATCTTGATCCGGATTCCGGCGGCCCACCGCGCACACAAGCTGACCGCTTCCCATGTCAATTCCGGCGATAAGTTCTGGCTTTGACATAAGCGCGCCCCCCTTTCCTAAATTTTTTCTTCCGCTTTCGCCATCCAGTTCGCGTCAATCACAACACGATTTTCAGTGACGAACCGAAGGACGGCTGGTTTTTTAATTGGAACAAAATTATTCAAGACCTCCAAGACACGGCCCGCTTTGATCATGAGAACTTCGGGTTCCAACGGTCCCCAAACGACAAAAATTTTGTCTCGAAGCTCGACGTTAACGCTGTTGATTGTATCAGTTTCCAAACGAGAGATGAGAGAATAAAAATCCGGCGCCTCTTTTCGAAGGCGCGTGAGCGCCCGCATGAGGTCCGGAAGCTGGGCGCGTTTAAATTCCGTGATAAAGGGATAGGTTTCTTTAGGAGAGTTCCACTTATGAATAGGAAAAACAAATCCGGCGAGGTCGATTCCGAAGGTTTTCCCGTCTTTTTGAGACAAAGCCACCGGGATCCGGAAATCCCCCCTCACAATTATTTCTCTAAAAGGCGTGCGCCATAAAGAAATAGAACGAAGCTCGGGGAATTCTCTTAAAATCTTTTTTTCTTCGCGTGATATTTGGAGGAGAAAGACGTTTTGTCCTGGCTTAATAGAAAGAGAGTCCGGAAGATTTTCCGGAATATCCCCATAAAACTTTATCTCATTCAACCGCAACGTGGGGCTCGTATTCCAAAAATGAACGAGAAAAATGGAGGCCCATATCAAAACGGCGGTGCCGATTCCCAATTGAGTCCAAAACCAAATTTTCCGTCCGGTATCCTTTAAAACAGTGGCCACATAACGATGTCGGACCTTAATTTTTTGAGAACGGCGATTTTTGAAAAAAAGTTTTTTCGAGGCCTTTTTTTCTTTAAAAAATCGACCTCGAGAAGATCCCAAAATGGGAATTGTCTTTTTCCTTCCAGGCCGGGTATTCAAAAGCGGCCCCCCCTCGCCTTGAGAGATAACTCCACAATTTTTAAAACCAAATCATCAAATCCGATCCCCGCTTTCGCGGCAGCTTCGGGCATAAGCGATGTCCCGGTCATTCCAGGAATGGTATTTATCTCCAGAACAAACATTTCTTTTTCAGATTTCATCATGATGTCGACCCGACCGTAGACGGTGCAGCCGAGTGCTTGAAACGCTCTCAAAGCGAGGATTTGCGCCCGTCGAGCGGCCCCCTTTGAAATGGGAGCCGGCGTTATATGTCTCGATCCCCCTTGGCTGTACTTGGAGTAAAAATCGTAAAAGTCGTGTTTGGCGATTATTTCCGTCACCGGGAGCGGCATCTTCCCCAAAATCCCGACGGTCAGCTCTTTACCGATAATTAACCTCTCCACCAAGGCGCCCTTTGAAAGCCGGAAACATTTTTTTAAAGCCGGAGTGAGTTCTGATTTTTTTGAAATTCGAGACACCCCGATAGCCGATCCTTGATCGATGGGCTTTACAAAAAGAGGACCTTTGGAAATAAGCAGATGCAGTTTTTTATAGGTTTCAGCGGGTTTTGAGGCGAAATCAGACTTTAGAACGGTCACTCCCGCCGGTGTGGCGACCCCGGCGCGCACGAAAATTTCCTTGGACAAATGTTTGTCCATGGCCACCGCGCTCGCCAAGGCGTCCGAACCGGTGTAAGGGATTCTCAAAACATCTAAAAGTCCCTGGATCCGCCCATCTTCCCCAAAAGGGCCGTGGAGCGCGTTGAAGCAGAATTGGATTTTCTTTTTATTGAGGACCTGGGCGACATTGGGACGAACATCGATGTCGGCAGGCTTAACGCCTAAGCGCCGAAAAGATTGGAGAACGGCTTCGCCGGTTTTTAAAGAGATGGTCCGTTCGCTCGACCATCCTCCTCGAAGAACCGCCACACGCCTTGATTTTAGCCAGGAGAGGATTTTTTGTTTTTTCATTGCTCCGCTTGTCCGCTCGGAGCCACAATTTTTACTTCGGGAACCAAATCAATATTAAACTTTTCCTTGGCCATTTTTTGCGCCTTCGCCATCAGACTCAAGATATCTTTGGCGGTGGCCCCTCCTAAATTCTCAATGAAATTTCCGTGTTTGGGTGAAAACATCACCCGTCCAAACGGGCGACCTTTGAGCCCCAAATCTTCTATCACTTTCCCGGCGTAATTGTTTTCCGGATTCTTAAACACGGATCCCGCATTTTTGGTTCCCAAAGGCTGGGTTTTCTTGCGCCGGGCCAATTCTTTATTGATCCAGGATTCGATTTCCCCGGTCGAGGTGTGAGAAAGAGAAAGCGTGGCGAAAACCACCATCCGGCCCTCCAGGCTGCTTTTCCGATATCCAAAATCAATCTGATTTCGTTCTAATCTTTCTATCTCTCCGTCTTCTTTTAAAATTTCGACGGAATGAATGGCGTCCCCAATCACCCCGCGCGGCGTTCCGGCGTTGGTGATCAAGGCGCCGCCCAATGTTCCCGGGACGCCAATGAGGGCCTCTATTCCCGATAAACCTTTTGCGGCGCACCGACGAACCAGTTTCGGCAAATGAACGCCCGCCCCCGCGCGAACCTGGTTTTTCCCATCGATAAATTCAATATTTTCAAATTCGCCTTTGAGCCGGATGACGATTCCTTTAAAGCCCTCGTCGGAAAACAATATATTGGATCCCCAACCGACGACGAAAAGGGGAATATTTTGATCTCGGCCATATTTGCGAATGGCCCGGATCTCTTCTAGATTGTGAACTTCAATATAAGCGTCCGCCGGTCCGCCAATCCCCCAGGTGGAATGACGGCTCAAGGGCTCCGCCGTTTTTATTCGGCCCTTAAATACCGGAATGGTTTCAGAAATCCGATACCCCAAGGAGGTCTCGGCTCGCAAAAACTCTTCTCCCAACTTCCAAACGTCTCCCGCGCCGAGGGTGACCAGCACATCGCCCGGTTTCAGTTCCTCGGATAATTTACTGAGAGAGTTTCCCGGATTGCACAATTCCCAGTTTTTCTTTTTTATGTTTTTTGCGATGAGGCCTGAGGAAACACCTCTAATCGATTTTTCCCCTGCGGGATAGATGGGAAGAAGATAAACTTTCTGGGGAACCGACAACACGGCGGCGAATTTTTTGTAGAGCTCTTGGGTGCGGGTGAACCGGTGCGGCTGAAAAATGACCACCAATCGCTTATCTGGATACCGCTCTTTGACCGCTTGAAGAGTGGCGGCCATTTCCGTCGGGTGATGACCGTAATCGTCCAGAACGGGAATATTGTTGGCTTCGCCTTTGAGCTCAAGCCGACGCCCCACTCCGCTAAAATTCGAAAGCGAATGGGCGATCTGTTCAAAAGGAAGATTTAAAGTCCGCCCCACGGCGATGGCGGCCAATGAATTCAAAACATTGTGCCGGCCGGGAAAGTTTAACGCCACCCGGCCCACATTCTCACCCAAATAAATCACATCAAACTCCGTTCCTCCATTTTTGAGCTCTAAATTTTCGGCCCGATACGTCCAATTTTTCCCAAAACCGTACGTCACAAACCTGCGGTTCACCCGCGGAAGAATTTTTCGGATACCCGGATCATCTCCGCACAAAATAGTCACACCATAAAAGGGAATCCGGTTGGCGAAGGCGGCAAAAGCATCCTCAAGGTTTTTCATGGACTTGTAATAATTGAGATGATCGTCATCGATATTGGTGATGACGGAAATGGCGGGAGACAATTTAAGGAAAGAACCGTCGGATTCATCCGCCTCGGCCACGATGTATTCCCCTTGGCCCAGAACCCCTCCGGTCCCAACGGAACGGAGTCGTCCGCCCACAATCACCGTCGGATCCAAACCGCCTGTTTTTAACATTTGCCCGACAAGAGAAGTGGTGGTGGTTTTGCCGTGGGTGCCCGCGATGGCGATGGTGTATTTGAGGCGGGCGATCTCAGCCAACATCTCTATTCTTGGAATGACAGGAATTTCGGATTTGTGGGCGGCCTCCACTTCGGGGTTTTTCGGGGACACCGCTGAGGAAATGACAACGACATGCGCCCCTTCGATATTTTTCGCCGAATGACCCTCGGCCACCCGGGCCCCCATCTGTTCAAGACGCAGGGCTTCCCTGTTTTTGTGCAAATCGCTTCCTGATACATCATAACCAAGGTTCAGAAGCACCTCGGCTATTCCGCTCATTCCGCTCCCACCGATCCCCACGAAATGAATATGCTTTATGTTTTTAAACACGAAAATTTATTTTGAAATATTAAAAAAATCCCAGTTTTTTCCGAAAGAAAATTACATATTAACTCGCCATCAATGTCAAGGACGAACAAAAATCGATGAAATCCGTATCCCGTGGCATGGCGGGGTTGCCGTCGTCCCGAGATGTCTTTGCTCGGGACCTCCCTTTGGATGGGGCGATGCCGAGCAGAAAACTCTCGGCATGACGTAGAGCACCGGCACCTATTCCCCGGCAAACCCGTTGCACAAAAGGCTATAGACCGATAAACTAGGGCTTCTAATATGAATAAAGCGCTTATTTTCGACGATAAAATAGGTTTTTATGGGAAGAATTTGCCGATAATAAAGAGGCTAATTCGAGAGGCGTTTTTTATGGCCCTGATTCAACTTTTTGTTATTAGCCCATCTCAAGCCCAAAAACATCCCAAAAAAGCGGTCGACCAGAAGCCTTCTATCCAGTTTTCTGACCAAGAAATTTTGAAAAAGTCCCAGATTTCTTATCGGGCCGAAGGCGGATTTACCGGGGTCATTTCCTATGGGGTGATTATAAGCTGCTCTGATGGCAAAATCTCGGTTTTAAAAAGCGTTTATGACCCCAAACTGGTCAATGAAGATCACAAAAGATACGAGTTGGGCGCCATGACCCATGAGAAGTACCTTCAACTCTGGAGAACCCTTCAGAAAATGAATGTTTTTGTGACAAAAGACGTCCCGGGACCAAAAGAAGATATCCTCGAAGAATTCACATTTTCTTTTAACGTCAAAGTGGGAGAAACCAGCCGCCAATTTCAGGTTTTTGGCATCAACCGCCCCGAAGCTTCCCGCCTTTTCGCCTTCAAAAACGTCATCGATCAATCCGCCGACATGAATTCCTTTTGGAATTCTGCAGAAGCCGTCGTGAAAAAATAATTCAAATATCGCTGATAATCATCCATTTTGAAAATCCCCTATTGTTGACTTAAATTGTCAACTTAAGTATAGTCTTTTCCATGTTAAAGATTTCCACCAAGTCAACATATGCGATTCGGGCCCTCCTCCATATCACCCGATATGGAAATAATAAGGCCATAAAAATCCAAGAAATTTCTGAAAAAGAGAATATTCCATTACCTTATTTGGAACAAATTTTTGCAAAACTGAAGAAATCGGGTTTGGTGAGAGCGCTCAGAGGGCCTCAAGGTGGAATATTGCTCTATAAAAATCCAGACGACATTTCATTGTCAGATATTGTGGTGGCCTTAGAAGGGCCCATTAACCCGGTTCTCTGCAGCATTCCAGATAAACAAACCCCCACTTGCCATCACGTTGACGGCTGCGAAAGCCGCATGATTTGTTGCGAATTGGACGGCGCCATCATCCAAATCCTGCGAAAACACACCATTGGAAGTCTCTCCCGAAAGGCCGAAAGCGCAGAAGAAATCGTCACCGCGGAATAAAAATCTATCTTGAACATTAAGGAGTGATTGTGGAAACGGATATATTGATTCATATCGAAAATCTTCAGGTATCGGTGGATGAAAAGCCGATATTAAAAGGCATCAATCTTCAAATTCGCCGGGGTGAAGTGCATGCCATTATGGGTCCCAACGGCTCCGGAAAATCCACTTTGTCTCATGTTTTGATGGGTCATCCCAAATACGCCGTCACCGGTGGGAAAATCACCTATAAAGGGCAAGATATCGCGGGTCTCGCCCCCGACGAAAGAGCCCGCCGCGGCATTTTCCTCGCCTTTCAATATCCCATGGCCGTCCCGGGAGTGCCTGTCTCCAAATTTCTCCGATTGAGCCTCAACGCGGTTCGGGGGAAAGAAATCCCCATCTTGGAGTTTCGGAAGACCTTAAAAACAAAAATGGAGCAATTGGGAATTAGCGATAATTTTTCAGGCCGGTACATCAACGAAGGATTTTCTGGCGGAGAGAAAAAGCGCCATGAGATTCTTCAAATGGCTCTTCTTGAGCCGGAGCTGGCCATTCTCGATGAGACCGATTCGGGTTTGGATATCGACGCTCTCAAAGTCGTTTCCAATGGGATCGAATCGCTCCGGGGGCCGGAAAAAGGCATATTGCTCATCACCCATTATCAACGAATGCTCAACTATGTGACCCCGGATTTTGTGCATGTGTTGGCCAATGGCCAAATTATTAAGTCCGGCGACAAAAATTTGGCGCTGGAACTGGAATCAAAAGGATATGACTGGGTTCTAGAAGAATCCGGTTTAAAAAAGAAGCTTGTTTTAACCGAAGAATAAATTTATGGCAAAAAAACCGCAGCTCGCAGAAAAAAAATATCTTTATGGCTTCCACGACGAAGTGGAAAGCATTTTCACGTCCGGGGAGGGGCTCTCTCCTCGAGTGGTGGAAGAAATTTCGGCCATCAAATCTGAGCCGGATTGGATGCGGGGATTTCGCCTCAAATCGCTTGAGATATTTTTTAAAAAACCGATGCCCACCTGGGGAAACACAGAACTCTTGAACCAAATTCACTTCGACAAAATTCATTATTACGTGAGGCCTTCTGAAAAAACAGAGAAAAACTGGGACGATGTGCCTGAGAAAGTGAAGCAGACATTTCAGAAACTGGGAATTCCGGAAGCGGAGCGGAAATTTCTGGCCGGCGTGACCGCTCAATATGAATCAGAAGTGGTGTATCACTCGATTCGAAAAGATCTTGAAAAATTGGGCGTCGTATTTTTGAGCATGGACGACGGATTAAAACAATATCCGGAGATCGTTAAGAAATATTTCAGCACAGTCATCCCCCCCGCCGACAATAAATTTGCCGCCCTTAATTCGGCTGTTTGGTCCGGCGGAAGCTTTATATATGTCCCCCCCAATACCCATGTGGAAATTCCTCTTCAAGCTTATTTCCGCATCAATTCCCAAAACATGGGCCAGTTTGAGAGAACGCTCATTATTACCGACGAAGGAAGCGACGTCCATTATATTGAAGGATGCACCGCGCCCACGTATTCAACCGATTCCCTGCACGCGGCAGTGGTGGAATTGGTGGCGCTTCCCGGTTCTAAAATCCGCTATACCACCATTCAAAATTGGTCGGATAACGTGTTTAACTTGGTCACCAAGCGGGCCTTTGCTTATCAAGACGCGCGGGTGGAATGGGTGGATGGAAACATCGGTTCAAAATTGACTATGAAATACCCCGCCATCTACCTAAAAGGAAAAGGCGCCCATGGAGAAGTTCTCTCCATTGCCTACGCCGGCCGCGGCCAGCATCAGGATGCCGGCGCAAAAATTATTCATATGGCGCCCCATACGACCTCCACCATTTTGTCCAAATCTATATCGCGAGACGGGGGCCGCACGTCGTACCGGGGACTTCTCCGGGTCGAACGGGGCGCGACTCAGTGCAAATCAAATGTCCGCTGCGACGCGCTTCTCCTGGATGAAGATTCGCGATCTGACACGTATCCCACCATGGCCATCAACGAAAAAGATGTTCAGGTGGGCCATGAAGCCACCGTCTCCAAGGTGGGAGAAGAACAGATGTTTTATTTGATGAGCCGCGGCCTCAAAGAAAACGAGGCGCAGGCCCTTATAATCAATGGATTTATAGAACCCTTTGTAAAAGAGCTTCCCATGGAATACGCCGTGGAGCTCAATCGGCTCATCCAGCTTGAAATGGAAGGGGCCATCGGTTAACCCGCCCGCGGAAATTTTTGAATGAAAATTCTAGTTAAACCAGTCCTCATCAAAGACATCACCCCCGCATGGTTAAAGGAGTTTTCTCACCTGAGAAACGAGCCTTTATGGGTGGGAAGCCTTCGCGAAGCGGCTTTGATCCAATACAAAAGCCTTCCATGGCCCGATCCGAAGGATGAAACCTGGAAACGGACTCACTGGTCCGGCATCCCGTGGGATAAAATCGAATTCAGCCCTATTCCCGGTGAAATTCATAATGAGTTGCCGGCCACATTCTCCGGTTTGGGGGTGTTGTCGGACAATTTGGAAGATGGACGGATTCCCGCCCGGTTTCTCTGGGATTTTAACCGGGGATATTCTGTTCAACTACCCCACATCGTCCAAAAAAAAGGAATTGAATGGATTCCGTTTCATATGGCGCTTCGCCAGAAAGAGGAAATGATGCGAACCGCGTGGGCAACCGCGATTGAGAAGGCGTCCCAAAACAAGTTTCAGAGTCTTCTCCTCGCCTTGGCCTCAGGGGGATCCTGCTTGACGGTGGCGAAAGGAGCCCAAATAAGAACCCCGTTACATCAATATTTTAAAGGCAATAAATCCTTGGCGGCCTATTTCGTCTTGAATTTCGTTTTTGCAGAAGAACAAAGCCAATTTCAAATCTGGGAGGAAATGGTTCCTGAACCTTCAAGCGAAAACAAATCTCCCGGAAGCCTCTTGATGAGTCAAACTTTGATCGAGGCCAAAGAGCATTCCCATGTCAACTTTTACGCCCTTCAGAAAGGAGATCTAAACCGGGTTCATTTCCAATTCCAGGATATCCGCCAGGACGCGCAAAGTCGATTTAATTCGGTGACCGTCGCCATTGGCTCCCGAATTTTCCACAATGAGGCGGTTTTGAATATGGAAGGAGAGAAGGCTGAAAATAAGATTTTGGGCGTCCTTTTTGGGTCGGAACGGCAGAATTTTGAAAACATCATTCATCAAAGGCACTTAAACCGCCGGACCACCAGCGACATTCAATTCCGCGGCGCGCAGAGAGGAGAATCCCGATCATTCTTTTCAGGCCTCATTTATATCGCCCCTAAAGCCCAGCTTTCTGACGCCTATCAGTCCTGCAAAACCTTGCTTTTGTCACCGGATGCCAAAGCAGACGCCATTCCCAATCTTGAAATCCTGGCTGATGACGTTAAATGCTCTCACGGCGCCGCGGCGGGGGCGGTGGACGAGGAACAAAAATATTATCTTCAAACCCGCGGGATCCCGGCGCAGGACGCCGAAAAAATTATTGTGGAAGGGTTTGTGGAGCCGGTGGTGGCGGCCGTTCCGGATGAAGGAATTCAAGCCCGGCTGAGGCGTTATATTGAAGACAAGATGAAAAATTAAATGAGAATGATGGGAGAAAATAAGATGACGTTGGATACGGAAAAAATTCGCAGGGATTTTCCGATTTTAAGCCGCCAAATAAATGGTCTCCCCCTTATTTATTTGGATAACGCCGCAACCTCTCAAAAACCGGAATCGGTGATTAAGGCAATATCGGATTACTACCGAAATTCCAATGCCAATATTCATCGAGGGGTGTACACTTTGTCGGAAGAAGCCACCGCTCTCTATGAAACCACCCGCCTCAAGTTGGCTGAATTTTTAAACGCTCCCGGATCCAACAACATCATTTTTACCCGAAACGCCACGGAATCCATCAACTTGGTGGCTCACGCGTGGGGCCGGAAATTTTTATTTCCGGGAGATGAGATCCTCTTAACCAATTTTGAACACCACTCCAATTTTGTTCCTTGGTATATGTTGGCGGAAGAAAAAGGGATCAAACTGAAGGTGGCCCCTTTTAACGGAAACCATGAGTTGGATTTGCAAACTTTTGCCCACCTATTAACACCGAGGGTCAAACTTGTGGCGGTGACGGCGATGTCCAACGCCCTGGGAACGATTCTTCCTTTAGATAAGATAATTGAGTGGGCCCACGCCAACGATTCCGTGGTGGCGGTGGATGGGGCCCAAGCCACCCCTCATATGCCCATTGATTTAAAAAAATTGAATTGTGATTTCTTTAGTTTCTCCGCTCATAAGATGCTGGGCCCAACGGGAGTGGGGGTTTTATGGGCGAAAAATGAACATCTGGAGAAAATGAATCCATTTTTGGGCGGAGGAGAAATGATCAATACCGTCACGGTCGAGAAAACAACCTGGGCGGATCTTCCCAACAAATTTGAGGCCGGAACCCCCAACATAGCGGACGTGGCGGCTTTCTCAGCCGCCATTTCCTATTTAAGCGATATTGGCATGGACATGGTGCGCGGCCATGAAAAAGAACTGACCGTTTATGCTCTGAAACGGTTCAACGAACTTTCCGATTTCACCGTGTACGGCCCCAAAGATCCGGAAAAACAGGGAGGCGCTATTTCCTTTAATCACAACCGGGTCCATGCCCATGATGTGGGGACCATTTTAAACGAGGAAGGGATCGCCATCCGGACCGGTCATCATTGCGCCCAACCCTTAATGAAAGCCTTGGGAGTCCCGGCCACCGCGCGCGCCAGTTTTTATATTTATAACACAAATGAAGAAGTGGACGCCCTCATTGACGGCCTTAAACGCGTCAATAAGGTGTTCGGCCTTTAAAGGAATAAATGGAACCTAAAAATATTCCCGACCCTATGGGCAGCTTGGACGAATTATATAGGGAAATAATATTGGATCACTTTAAATCCCCGCATAATATGGGCCGGTTGCCCAATCCGACTTTGCAGGGAGAAGGGACCAATCCTCTGTGCGGAGACAGCGTCACCCTCACTCTGCGACTGGAAGAAAATAAAATTAAAGACATCCGGTTCGACGGCCATGGTTGCGCCATTTCCCAATCCTCATCGTCTATGATGACCGACGCTGTCCTGGGAAAATCGATTTCAGAAATCAAAAATCTTGGGAAATCTTTTAAGTCTGTGTTCGGAATTAAAGACAATCCCGAAGAACCCGTTAAACCCATGAACGTAGAAGAAATGGGCGATTTGGCCGCTCTGGAAGGAGTCAAAAAGTTTCCGGTCCGCATCAAATGCGCGATTTTGCCCTGGAATACTTTGTTAGAAATTATTAAAGGGAAATAACTCTTATGAAAGAATCTCTTAATAACCCTATTGATCAGCCCAATCCAAATCTCGAAAAACACAAAAATTCCGTGGAAAAATTCCCAACGAAAGATCAAATCACCCACGCTTTGACAGCCGTTGAAGACCCGGAACTCCACATCAATATTATCGATCTGGGGCTGGTTTATGACATCGATTTATCGGAACTGGAGGGCAAAGTCACTGTTGACATGACGCTCACCACGCCGGCCTGCCCCTACGGCCCTCAACTTCTCACACAGACACATGCGGTGGTCCAAAGGCTTCCGGGCGTCAAAGAAGTTAAAATAAACACCGTTTGGATTCCCCAGTGGGATCCTCGCAAGCACGCGTCCGAAACAGCCCAAATGATGTTGGGACTTATTTAACCGTCGCCGCCGAAGATATGAAGACAATCTATCTTGATCACAACGCCACCACTCCCATTCGTCCCGAAGTCCTGGAGGCCATGATGCCGTTTCTCAAGGACGAATTTGGAAATCCTTCCAGTCTTCATCAACTGGGACAAAAATCGAGGAAGGCCGTGGAAGAGGCCCGCGCCAAATTGGCCGCCTTTATCGGAGCTGACGATCCCAATGAAATTATTTTCACCTCCGGCGGAACAGAGTCCGATAACCTGGCCATAAAAGGAACGGCGGTCGCCAGAGGAAAACCCCTTTCAAAAGTCACGACATCGACTGTTGAGCATTCCGCCGTTCGGCGGGTTTTATTTCAACTTGAGAAATCCGGCTGGTGCCAAGTTTCAAAAATTCCCGTAACGTCAGCCGGATGTTTAGATAAATCCGCCCGGGAAACCCACTTGTCCCCTGACACAGATCTCGTCACTTTGATGCTGGTCAATAATGAAACAGGCGTCATCCAACCGGTCGAAGAAATTTTTATAGCCGCCCGGGAAAAAGGGGTTACCATCCACACAGACGCCGTCCAGGCGGCGGGGCGAATCCCCATTGATGTCAATCAGCTGGGCGTTGATCTGTTAAGCCTCTCCGGCCATAAATTGGGCGCTCCCAAAGGAATCGGCATTCTCTATGTCCGGAAAGGGACCCGCTTGGAAGCGCTCATCCATGGCGGAAGCCAGGAGAAAAACAGGCGGGGCGGAACGGAAAATGTCGCCGCTATTGTGGGTTTGGGAGTGGCCGCGGATTTGGCCAGGGAAGAGCTCTCCGCCGCGCCCCGACGAATAGAACCTTTGAGAAATCTTTTAGAAAAGGAAATCCTTTCTCAAATTCCAAAAACCGCGGTGAATGGCGCTGGAGCGACGCGTGTATGCAATACAACCAACATCCTATTTGAATTTACCGACAACACCCAAATGGTCATGGCGCTGGATATGAAAGGAATTTCTGTTTCAAACGGAAGCGCCTGCGCTTCCGGTAATCCTGAACCATCTCACGTTCTTTTGGCCATGGGGCTCCCGCAAGATAAGGCGCACGCCTCCATCCGATTTTCCCTGGGTTCCGACACCACCAAAGAAGATATCGAAACCGCGATTCCTTTAATTGTCACGACGGTTCAGCAAATTCGATCGAATCATCCTCTGTGGAAGGAAAAATGATTTCTCTTAAGAAAAAAATCATCGTTGCCATGTCCGGCGGCGTCGATTCATCGGTAGCGGCGGCCCTATTGGCGGAACAGGGGCATGAGGTCTTGGGCGTCACGATGAGGCTTCTTCCTCGATGTGAATCGTTGTTTGGCTGCTGCGGTTCGCCCGAAGACATGGCAATCGCCAAAAGAGCGGCGGAGAAAATCGGCATTCACCATTACATTCTTGATTTCTCGCCGGATTTTGAAAAAGAAGTGGTTGATTATTTTGTCGATTCTTACATCAGAGGCGAAACACCGAACCCCTGCATCGCCTGTAATCGTCACATTAAATTCGACAAACTTGAGAAATTCGCCCAAAGCCAAAACGCCCAATTGTTGGCCACCGGCCATTACGCCCGTATTGTTGAAACAATAAATGGATCTCAAACTCTCTACCGGCTTTTTGAGGCGGTGGACAGCACCAAAGACCAATCTTACGTCCTTTATAATTTTGACCAAAAGGCCCTGGGGCGCACCTCATTTCCTTTGGGAAATTTTTTGAAAACCGATGTTCGGAAAATGGCCAAAAAATGGCACCTCCCCAACTCAGAAAAGAAAGACAGCCAGGAAATTTGTTTTGTCCCGGATAAAGATTATGCTCGTTTTGTAAAAAACAATTTGGAAAAGAAAGGGGCCAACCTTCCTTCGACGCTATTTCCCGGCCCCATTCGCGACACGGGAGGGAAACTTCTGGGCCAACACAAAGGAATTTCTTTTTACACCATTGGACAGAGAAAGGGGCTGGGCCTCACCGTCCCCCAGCCTTTCTATGTGATTGAATTAGATGCATCCACCAACACGCTTGTGGTGGGCCCCGAAGAAGAAAATTTTTCTAAAAGTTTGGAAGCGGCAGATGTCAATTGGATTGGCGGTTCCCCGCTTAAAAACGAATTTTTGGCGGAGGTAAAAATTCGCTATAAGCATGAGCCCGCCAAGGCACGGATATTTGTCCAAAAAGACAAATTCACGGCGGTTTTTGATCAACCTCAGCGAGCCGTGACCGCCGGGCAAGCCCCAGCGGCGGAAATCGCGCCGCAACTCCAGCAACACCCGCCCCTGCCGGTCATGCACCACCACCCGCGCACCGGGAATTAGGATCGGGCGCTGGCCAACGATCTTGCGGAGTTGACC
>JAKLIS010000060.1 GCA_022709485.1 Elusimicrobiota bacterium
AATTCTTCGTTGCCGATTAAAACCAGGGACATGGCCACAGCGGAAGTGACGAGAAATCCCACGAAAATAACCCCGCCAATGCCCCCAAGAGAAGCTCCAACCAAAATCCCAAGCCCCACAACAATTCCCGATGCCAGAGAAACACGGAGCCCCCAAATTTTAACCGCCGCGTTGACAACTAACACTCCCATGGCGATCTCCACAAAATGTGACGATAAGAAGGCGAATCCCATAGCCACCAATGAAATGATGGATAGAGCCGCCGCCCCCAAAGACGCCAGCACTTCAAAACCAGTGAAACCATTTCGGAGTTTTTGTTTTTGATCGTTCGACTCGGATGACACGGAATATTTATTCATGACTTTTCTCATAAAACTCGAATCTGGCTCAGTGGCAAATTGAGAAAGGTGAAGGACAAGAGAACCTTCTTTTTGGGATTCGAAATACATATTGAATTTATCCAGCCAGGGTTTTCCTTTATTGATTGGCAACAAGTTGACTCTATCTTTCCCCAAACGAACGAAAAGGACGGCCAACGCAAATGCGGCTTCGCCCATGAGCCGTTTAAAATTTTCTTTCTCTGATTCTATTTTTGGTTGCATAGAGGGATCTGTGTTACTCACTTTTTGGATAGAGTCCCTTGCCTGAGAGATAAGATCCAAAATGTATTTGACAATCGAGCTATCTAAATCGTTATCAATCTTCGAAACCGCTTGACTAAGAACGGAGCCCATATCATTGAGAGTATTTAAGGCATCTTGAAAAAGATCTTCCGGGAAAATAAGGCGGGCCCATAAAGTATCCATTACTCTTTGTTTTAAAGAATCAGAAGGGAATTGTTTGGATGGGGTGTTTAACAGGCTCTCTTTAGAGAAATCCGGATTCCGAATCTGGTTGATCAATGAAATGATAATAGGAATTCGAACGGCCAGCTTCTGGTTCACATTGATCCATTTAATTAAATCCGGATATCTACCACATAAGTCAACCAGCTTTTGAACCGCTTTTTCCAACTGCTCAATAAAAATATCGTTCTGAGAAACATCAAATGGACGGTTTTCTTTGAATCTTTTTTGCACAACATTAAAGCAATAGAACAAGGGCGCTTGAAGGTCTTCAATGGCATTTTTTTGGTTAGATAAAAGAGGCTCTTGGCCCAGTAAAATATTTACTTGACCGTAAAAATTCCGAATAAATTCCGGAAGGGCCGCCCCCCTGACTGATTCCATCAGCAATTCATTCGCCGATTTTTCTTGCGTTGATTCCCCGGCGGACGGGGATTTCGGATTAAGTAATTGAAAAAGAGATGGATCCGTTTCAAAAGTCACTTTTGAGAGGCTTTCAAAGAAATTGGTTACGAGAAAACCTTTATATTGTTCTATCCTGCCCAGATCTTTGAGAAAATCTGGACGTGTTTTATATATGTTGACCAAAGCTTCAATGGCCCGGATCATGAGTTCACGGTATTCCGGGTAATACCCAATCTTTTCGGGGTCTCTTTGTTGTCCAGTGTACACCAAGGCATTTTTAAACGCCTGAAACGCGAATGTTTCTATGAGATTCCACAGCCGTTCTTCCTTCATCGACTTAATTTGACGCATTTTGAGAATGGCGCTTTCTTCACTTAACTTTAAGGCCAAATAGGCCCAGTCAGTCTCCCCGCCACAGGTTTTTAACATTCCCAATAAACGAGCGCTTCCTTTCTTGGGAGACAGAAGATAGATAGTGGCGATTCCAAGAAGTCCCAATGTCCAACCAAAAAGGTTGGCAAAATGAATGGACATCCAATTCATGGCGCCTGAAAAAATGCTGTTTAAATTCTCAAGGCTTTCAATATGGGATCCAAAAAACAGAAGACCCGACCCTAAAACAAGCGCAGCAACAGTGAGTTCGAAAACAACAAAACCGGAAGGATTTCTGTCTTTCGATTTTTGGGAAAGAGACGTAATTTGAGAACTTGAATGTTCATCCGATGCGCTTTTTTTGGCTTTGGCATTAAGATCGTGGAGCCTATTGATCCACCGTAAGAATTCCGCGTCGTCGCACGCAATCTGATTAATATCCAAACCTTTCGAAACTATAAGAGAATCAACATAATCGGCCGCGGAAACAATCCAGGCCACGGCCATGGCGCGGGGAATTGAGAAAAATACACGGCCATCAACGGACACTTCCACCTTTCGCGGATAATCCGAATCCAAACCGCTCCCGACATAGTCCTTCCACGCACTTCGGCTCGCCGCCTGTGCCTCACTTCTTTTAACCAACCATTTGTCTTTTTCGTCTGGTTTTGGATTTCCTTTTAATTCCCGGGCCGCCATGGCAAAAGCCATGGTTGTCGTCAGCAATCTCTTTTCATGCGGCTTCAAGCTCAGGCTCTGTTTTAGACCGAGCGCCTTTGCGAATAATTTTGGGAAATCTGTTTCTTTGCTCGCTTGCATCGAGATAAGAAAACCCCGGAAAAATTTTTGGGCCATGTGTTCAATGATCTTTAACGCTTTCTGACGGATGGCCTCTATTCGATTCCGGTCATTTGCCGCATCCTGAGGAATCAATCCGGTGGCCCAGTTGTAATCCCGGTTATCCATCCCGGTTCCGGAAGGTCGGTAGGTTACTTTTGGAAGGAATTTACCTTCGGCATCTTCATAGGACAGCCTGAATTGAACTCCCTCTTCAGGAAATCCGAGATAGCTGTCATCATATTTGGCCCCACGATAGATGATGGTTCCAGAGTCACTCAAATTTAAGGGATACTGGCCGAAAAATTTTAAATCAAGGGCTAAATCTTCCGCTCTTAAAGTGACATACCCTAAAAGCTTTTCAAAATAGGCCATTGCGTTTATTTTTTGAGCATTGCCGGCAGCTCCCGTGTAAGTAGTGAATTGGTTATCGGTTATTGTAATGGCTCCGATGGTTCCCAACATATCAATAAAAGCCCCATAAAAAGTTTTGCCGGTAAACTTTAAATACGCGTACAATTCCGCCAACTTAAATGCAGCCAATGAACCGTCTTTCTCGCGAACGTGCTGAAACTTGATAATGGAGGGCTTCCCCACTTCGCTTTCAAGACGGCCGAATTCTCCGTAACCATTGCTTTCCTCAACACCCGCCAAAATATCCAAGTTAGAGACAATTTTTAATTTATTAATGAACTCCTGCGCGGCCCCCTTATTGTTAGGTGAAAATCCAAGGGATAAACGATTCGCTGTCTCCATCATTTCATCAATGATTTTGATTTTTCCTTTGAGAGGCTTATGCAATTCATTCAAAGCATCAACACACCATTCAATTTCAAAATCTCTGTTCTCATAAGAGGTACCTGATAATTTCCAAGCCTCCATTAAAAAATGGAAAAGTTGATCTGCAACCTCCGCCAGCAGTGTAAATCCCACATAGGTGTCAACCACGTGAACTTCATACCCTTTTTTACGGTAAGCGGCCGCCACATCCTCCAAGCCTGAGGTGGTAACGTGAGATTTTATGACCACATACAGTTTTTCTTTGCTGAGCTGTCCTTGCTCTTCCAGCATGGCAAGATTATTGAACACCAAAAATTGCCAGGTATCATTGGCGGTGAGGTGCCATTTGTCTCGTAATTTTTCCTGAACCAAAAGAGTCACTTTCTTTTTAAACGCTCGCCCAGATTGAGGCATGTTTTGGTCAATATATTTAAGCAAAGACTTGAGGAGCGGCCCTTTGACATTTCCTTTGATTCCTTCGGGAAGAGGCACGACCGCGGCAGCCCGGTCAATATCGGGATCAGTGGCCAGAACCAAATCATATTGATTGAATTTCTCAATGGCTTCTTCAAGCTTGGATAAATCTTCACCGGCCACTTGAATCAAGAAATCCCGGAAGTTGGTAATGCAAGCGTCAAGAAACCCTGGATCAGGCATTCCCAATTTCCATCCATCAATAAAGGCGGGAAAACGACCATTTACTTTCCGGGTATGTTTTTCAATGACATCCACTGACTCATATCCCATCCGTTTCAAAAAGCCCGGAAAATCTCCGGCATCTTGCGCACCCGCTCCAGAAAAAGCGGTATAGAGAATTTTCATATCATTCCGAATTTGAACAATAGCCGAATCCAATTCATTGGCTTTTTCATTGTCTAAACCATTCTTAACCTGGACAATCGGCGAACGTTCGGAAACATGCTTATAATAAGGGCCGTAAATACCTCCCTGGCCTTCATTTTCGCCAAGGAAAAGAGGCTTTTTGCCCGATTCTCCATTCAGTTCATCTTCCAATTGTTTGTCCGACGCGTCGGCCAATTGGAGAGACATGTCGCCATAGGACACGGTGTTTCTAAAAGCCATGATGGTTTTTTGAAAATATTCCGGCACTTGAGACGTCAAATATCCAATGACAAATTTAAACCCGTTTTTGTTTGGCTCGCTGTGGCTGGCGGAAATCAAAAAGCCGAAAATCGATTTAAAATAATTGGTGGCGTACACAAGGATGGGCATTCCGGCGACCTCCCAGAACAGATCCACCCGAGTTCCGGAACGAAGAAAATCAGCCGCCAACATATGGGCCCAACGGCGGCCGTTCAACCGACTGTCAAAAGCAATGGTCACTTTATTTCCCTTCAAATCCGATTTAAACCGGTCAGGAAGGGGTATTGTCACTTCCGGAGCTTTTTTTGCCTCTTCCAATTTCCCATCGAGCTCTAATAAGTCCTTTAATGTCACGGTTTTCGACAAGGGATTGGCATTAATATAAGCATTCAAAGATTTAATGATTTTCCTCGCCGTGGCGGTTTGCTGAAGCAAAGTGACAGCGTTAATGGTGTTTGGCCCCGCCAATACAGGAGCCTGGGAATTCCTGGCGAACTCTTCCAACTCAAACAGCTGAACTCCCGCGAAGGAACTATTAACCGCTTGGTTTCTAATACCGGCCGTCCCGAATTGCCGCCAGCCCTTGCCAAAGGCGAAAAGCAGGTCGTCGCTTCGGCCTTCCATCATAGCCCGCAATATTCCTTGTTTGATGTAGGAAGGGATTTTTGGTTCATTCAGCCATTCTTTGGCGAAACCCTCCGCCACTTTGGCTTCATCTCTCTGAGCCCCTTTCATTTTTTCCAATTTTATTTGCTCATCCACAAATTCTTTTAGTGTATCCATGCTTTCGTTGAAAAGGGAGCTAATGATGTCCAATTTGCCGTGGTTTTCAAGATTGATCAATTCGTGCGCTAAATCTCGAGCAATAATCGATTTGGCAATCATGAGCAATTGAAAAATGTCTTCTTGAGAAAGCCTTCCCGCCTTATGAGGGAAAAGTTTCCGGAACCATCTCTCTTTGACATCGATGTCATTGAAATCGCGGCTAAGCGCCATTAATTTGAACGGAAGTTTTTCAATAGGCGTTTGATTTCGACGGATATAAAGATCAAAAAGATCTTTCTTAAATTTTTTAAGCTTTTGATTCTCAATCAGGTCATCATCGATCCTGAGGAGAATATGAGCCGCGGGCGCTTTTTCATCCAGGATCTCCTGGACCATTTCAAGGGGAATTTTGCTTTGGAAAGGCAATGGGATATGTTTGAGAAGAGTCTTTGCTTCAATGATGAAACTGCCAAAAGCCAATCCCAAAAGCCCAGCGCCAAATGCGGGCGCATTCATTAAGAGGGCCAAAAATCCAACCAAGGCGGTCAAAACAACAAAAATCTCAAGCCGGCCGTTTCCCTCTCGCACATCTTTTCCCGGCTTCATTTTGTGAGCATCTTGTTTTCCATCCGAAGATATAGCGGAATCTTCAACCGCTGCCGCCGCAGACACAACCGCGACTCCTACTGCCACGGAGTCCTTTGATTCATAGAAATGGGTTTTCTCTTTTAACCTCTCCCCTCCAAGCTCCACCAGCGCCTCTTCCACCATTTTTTGATAACCCGGAATTCCCCAAAAAACACTTCCTTCGATTGGAATGTGGTGATCCGACTCCAGTTTGGGATCGACTTTTTCAATTAATGAATGAACGAGACTGGCGAATATGCGGGCGGACCGGCGGGCGATCATGTGAGCCAAATCTTTCATAATAAATAGCTCATCAACCGAGGGTTTAATGTTTAATTCACCTACAAAGTAGGCGTAAGCATTGGCCATGCCTTCGCTGTTATCGCCGATCAAAATACTCAAAACTTCGGCTGAAAGAAGGTAGGGTTTCTTAAATTGCCTTTTGTTAAAAGTGAAGAGGCCCGTCTCATTTTTTAAATCCCACAGGATAATGCGGAATAGTTCCGCCATGTATTTGCCAGATACCATCTTTTCCGTCGACCATTTTCCGGGGCCTGGGTCCAAATTCTCTTGGTCAAGCTTTTTATCGTATCTAGTTTGGTATTTTTGGGTTCCGTTAAATCCTCCCACTTCCAGGTTTAATATCCGATTTCCAATCAGGACGCATATATTAAAACCAGTCCCCAAAATGACTCCCAGTCGCGCAAAAACATTATTTCCGAGGCCCCTTTGAACATAAGTCCACCAGAACATGGGGCTCAAAGTATCATTGGTATTGGCTTCAAGGGTGACATTGGTGTATCCCTGCTCGGCCAATTTTTGGATTAAAATCTGGCCCACATCTTTTCCGGTTATTTTTTCTTTCGCCTTTCTTTCGCTCCAGCCCTTTGCCATTTTGGCGACAAGGGCATTTTTTATCGACGACTGTTTCTGATAAAAAGAAAAAATAAGGCCTATCTTTATGGGTGTATTTTTGTCCTTAATGGAATAAATAATTCTTTGAACAATATTTTTCAGGGCGGACATTGGATTGGCCATCTGTGCTTTTGAAAAAGGAAATTCCCCTTCAAATTTTCCAGCCGCATTTTTTCCGTCGGTGACCTTGTATTTACCCTCTCCTTTTAATTCCACTTCAAAAACCCGGCCGTTGGACCCCCCCCAATTGACCGTAATGAAAAATCCGGTTTCCTGACCGGTGGGAAGTTTGGCGAATGTATCAATAGCTTGTACGGAATCCGGGACTCCGGTCCCGCCTCGCTCCAAGGCAAGATCCAAATGTTCCCGGAATGTGGCGGAAATATCCTTGAGTTTTTCAACACTGAGAGTCATTTTTTCGCCAATTTTTTCCACCATGGATTTGGCCAAGGTATGGCGAATCTCCCTGTCAGAAGTTCCAGGGACACCGTCATTATCCTCATAAATCCAGTCAACGTTGGAATAATGTTCAAATGATTTTTGAACAACTCTGAATTTTTCTTTAAGGCCTGTGATACGGGACAAAATTCCCGAGCTGAACATCGCCTCTAATTGGTCCATCTCTCCTTGGATCAAGATCGAGTCAGGTCTCTCTGAAATTAAAACCCCAACCAAGCGATCAATCTGGATAACAACTTCCTTTAAACCATCATTAATCGGAATTGTAACACCCGGAAACTGTTTGGCCGCTTTATCAAGTTCTTTCGGCAAAGACAATTCATCGAGGACGACTTCTTCTCCGTCCGTTTTGATGCGCGTGCACCACAGTGCGCCGGCTGAATCTAATTCGTAGGAAAAGTTTGTGACCTTGAGGTCCGAGG
>JAKLIS010000061.1 GCA_022709485.1 Elusimicrobiota bacterium
CCGGCAGATGCCGCCCGTTTAAGTGCCTCGCAAATTTCTTCCCGTCTATCCAGGGAGCCCCCACATTTATAAAGGGACCCGGGGTCCCTCTGCCGACGGACATATTGGTGGCTTCAAAACAGCCGATCCCGGAATAAAGCAAAGCTATGTCCACCGATCGGATGTTCGGGGAGGGCGCTATAAACGATCGGCCGGTCTCATCAAACCAAAAGTCCCGTTTCCAGCCGTCCATGAGAACAACTCGCAAATTCGCATTTAGATTTCTCGTGATGTTAAACCAATAAGCGAGTTCTCCCACGGTAAACCCGTGCCGCACAGGGACTTCGAAGTAACCCGTCAATCGGTGGATATCGGAATCGAGAATATCGCCCTCAACAATATCGCCCCGAATCGGGTTGGGACGATCCAATACAATAAAGTCGATATTCTTTTTGGCGGCTTCCTCCATGGCCTGTGCCATCGTGGCGGCGTAAGTGTAAAAACGGGTCCCCACGTCCTGGATATCAAAAACGATGGCGGTCACGTTTTTGAGCATCTCATCCGTTGGCCGGGTGGTTTTGCCGTAAAGACTAAACACCGGTATTCCGGATAGGGTCTCTGATCCGGATTCAATGGCGACCCCGTGTTCAACCTGGCCTGTGAAGCCGTGCTCAGTCGCCAAAATATTCACCAACGTGACGCCCGGGGCGTTTCGGAGGAGATCGACGGTTGTGACGCCGTCTTTATCCAGGCCGGTATGATTGGTGATAAGGCTAATTTTGGCTCCTTTGAGGGAGGTGAAGTTTTCTTTCTTGAGGACGTCAATCCCGAACAGGGTTTCAGCGGGAACGGAAGGGGTAAAAGCCAGTAAGAAAATCGTCATTCCCGCGAAAGCGGGAATCCAGGCCGTAAACCTTTCTTTGAAGGAAGGTGGAAAGTCTGGATTCCGGCTCAGGAATGGTGCCGGTGCTGCAAGATTGCAAGTTGGGGAAGGGGTCAAGTCGCTAGCAGGGGAAGAAGGGGTCAAGTCGCTACATGACTCATTTTTTGACTCAAAAAGTGAGTCATGTAGCGACTTGACCCCTTCTTCCCCTGCTAGCGACTTGACCCCTTCCCCAGGCACCTTAACGTCTTTCTTTCCCATCGAGGAGGGGCCCCAATAGATAGCTTAATATCATCGTTCCGAATGTTCCGATAAGCACCAGCCACGTCCAACCCACCACGAATATTCCTTTTTCAGTCAGCGTGAGAAGAACAAAATTGGTTAGAGCCATAAGAGTCATGGAAACAATATTGGCTTTGTTGGCATGGCGTTTGGTCATTAAACCCAGAAGGAACACGCCGAGAAGAGATCCATACGTCACCCCGCCGATTTTAAACGCCCACCACAGAAATCCTTTTAAATAACTGAACGAAAAAGCCAAACATCCCAAGATGAGGCCGAACACCACCACCATAATCCTGGAGACTTTCACATAATGGCGGTCTGACTTGTTGGGTCCGATGAGCGGCCGATAGATGTCCGTAACAAAAGAGGCGGTGAGTGATCCCAAAGGGGAATCAATGCTCGCCATCACCACGGCGGTCAGTACCAACCCGCGGAGGATGACAGGCATCTGGAAGCTGGCAAAATGGGCATATATGTCATCCGGTTTCACAGGAAGGCTAAAACCCGTGTGTTGTTGGTAGAAGACAAACAATCCGGCCCCGATAATGAGGTACAACATCATGACGAAAAATCCCGCCACCGGTGTGGCCAGCGTTGTGAATTGGCTTTTCTTTCTTGTCTCAACCGTCAAAAGGCGCTGCATGAGTTCGTGATCTGTTCCATACGCGGCCATGGACCCGAAAAAGCCGTTAAGTATGGCGAGCCACCAAATATTCGGATTGGTCAAAATTTCCTTGAAAAATCCCGGATCTTTCCAGTGGGGTCCCCAGTCAAATATAGACAGCTTTCCCGCGGCTGCGGCGTTTTGAAAGATGCCCAAAAGTCCGCCGTCGGTCATAGAGCTCAAATACAAAATGGTGGCGATCCCGCCGATAATAAATGTGATGGTCTGCCAAACATTGGTCCAAATGATCGCTTTAATACCGCCCCAGCTGATGTAGATCATCGCGATGATTGAAAAAAGCGCCAACGTAGGAAGAAATTGCCAGCCCAAAAGAACCGAAACCGCCAAAGAGGCCACCGTCAGCCGCACGCCCGAGGCCAAAAGGCGCGTCACAAAGAAAAAACAGGTGGCGGCGTATTGGGTATGGGGCCCAAACCGGTGTTTTAAAAATTCATAAATGGTTGTGCAGTTGAATTTGTAAAAGGCGGGAATAAAAACAAACGCCAAAAAAATCCGGGAAGCAAAGGAACCGATGAAAAACTGCAGATATTCCCAATTTTCCGAAAAAGCGGTGGCCGGGACCGATATGATCGTGACGGCGCTGATTTCGGTGGCCACAAAAGAAAGGCAGGCGGCCCACCATGGGATCTGTCGGTTTCCCAGAAAAAAATTTTGAGTGGTATTCTGTTTACGGCCGGCCAAAAGCCCAATAAGAAAAAGGACCCCCACGGAAACTCCCAACACCATGAAGTCGACGGATGTGAGGTTCGAAGGTCCTGAAAACCATTCTTTCATCATCTCTTTCTCCGAAAAGATCGAAAAGGGGGGCAAGGGGTCAAGTCGCTACATGCCTCAAATTTTGAGGCATGTAGCGACTTGACCCCTTGCCCCGGCACCATGGATATCTTTCCCAAGATACGGGGGCCGACGGCGCCTGTCGTGTGGGGCAGGTGATTGATTTTCCCTTGCATGGCCCGCAGGGCCATAAAGGCAAAGGCCAGCGGCTCTTTGGCCAACACCGGAATTCCATATTTCTCAACGGAGACAACAGGGATGGGGTCAAAAATGTTGGTCAAATTCCACATGAGCGTTTTGTTTTTGACGCCGCCTCCCGAAACAATGATTTCACTTGGAATTCTTCGGGGAAAAATAAACGTTCGATAAGCTTCATAGATAGACAAAGCGGTGAAAAAACAAAGAGTGGCGAGGGCGTCCTGGGGTTTTCGTTTTAATTTCTGGCCCAGGTGTTTTAATAGGAAAGCTCGTCCGAATCTTTCAAGCCCCGTGGATTTGGGCGGTTTTCTTCCAAAAAAAGGATTGGCCATCATGGCTTGAATGATTTTTAAATCGATTGTCCCGTGACGGGCCAATTCTCCATTCTTATCAAAGGACTTTTTTTGCTTGGTGATGATTCGGACGGCTTCATCCATAAGCCCGTTCCCGGGCCCGGTGTCAAAAGCCAAAGGATCACGGAGGTTTTTTCCAACCACCGTTACATTGGCAATACCGCCAATATTTTGAAGGGCTCGGACGGGTCCTCCGCCAAAAAAATAATCATCAAAGAAAGGGACAAGGGGAGCGCCTTCGCCTCCGGCCGCCATATCCCGCTCCCTAAAATTGGAAACAACCGGAACGCCCGTCCGTTCCGCGATAACGGCGGATTCCCCAATCTGGAGAGTATTTGGAAATTTATTGTTGGGATCGTGGTAAGCAGTTTGGCCATGAGATCCAATACAGGCGATATGTTTTGGCTTCAAATTGAGCCGGCGCATTAACTTCTTCGCGCTTATGGCAAACGCTTCCCCCAAATGAAAATTAAGTTCGGAAATTTCATTTGCGGTTAAATGGGGGGCTTGATGGATGAGTTTCTGGAGGGGGATGGATAAAGGGTCTGTGTGAAAATCCATAATTCGGAATTTGTTTTCTTTAAATTCGGCGGCCACAGCGGATATGCCGTCGGCGGAAGTTCCGGACATAAGTCCTATCGAAATCGGACTCAAAACTTTATTTCCTTTAAAGCGATGGCTTTACTTAAGCGTCCATCGGTGATTTTAAGAAGTGCTTGGGCCACTTCTTTGGAAATATTTTTCCGCGCCATGAGAACGGCGGTTTTGGCGTTTCCGCCGGAATTTTTTAAAAGGCTGGCGGCGCGTTGAGGAGAAACCTTCCCCAATTCTTGAATAAGTCTTTCCGCTCGGGCTTTCAATTTCTTGGATTTTGGCTGCAAATCCACCATTCGATTGCCAAAAACTTTTCCAAGCTGAATCATGGTGGCGACCGTGAGCGAATTTAAAATAAGTTTGGTGGCGGTGGCGGCCTTTAGGCGCGTGGACCCGGCGATGACTTCGGGGCCTGTTCGAGGAGAGATGATTATATGGGCCGCGTTTCGGGGGATTTTCGCGTGGCAAGTGATGAGGATAGTGAAGGATCCTTTGCGGCGAGCGGCTTGAAGCCCTTCTCGGACAAATGGCGTGACGCCGCTGGCCGCCACGCCGATCAACACGTCTTTATTATGAACTTTTCTATTTATTAGCGTGCGGGCGTCCTGCCCGCGGTCTTCCGCGCCTTCTTTAGATCGAAAAACGGAATTACGGCCGCCGGCCATAAAAGCCTGCACGAGATAGGGGGGGGTGTTAAAAGTGGGCGGGCATTCGGCGGCTTCCATGACCCCGAGGCGGCCGCTTGTCCCCGCGCCTAAGAAAAATAGCCGCCCGCCTTTTTTGATGCTGTCGACCATTTGCCGGACCGCATCCTCCATCTTGGGAATTTCTTTCTTGACCGCGGCGGCGACTTTGGCGTCTTCACGGTTGATGAGTTCCAAGGCTTTCCGAATGGGAACTTGATCGATACGCTTGGTTGCCGGATTGTTTTTTTCAGTCAGAATCGCGCCGAAGTTTATTTTTCCCATAATCGTAAGAAGACATTATCAATTCAAAGTTGATCCATGCAAACACGATCCGTGATTGGGTTTGCCCAATCGACGGGGTTCAATTTTTTTTAATTTTACCCACTCTTCTCTTCCATGTTTAAGTAAGAGAATTATTAATAAGAGCCCGCCTAATTCTCTAGCGAAATCGCTATAAAAATTAAAATAACCGACCCATGCTGAAAAAGGACGAATCCACCTCTGACTCAAAATAAAAAGAATTATCATGCAGAGCAGCGTTATGAATGCCGTTTTTCTTTTGAGGTCATACGATACCCGAGCAAGGAGTAGATAGAACAAAATTAATGCGAGACCGGAAGGATATAAAAATTCCCGAGAAGGGTGAGCCAGCAACCCCTGAAGTAAAAATAGAAAAATTGAAATTGCGATAGCAGAAATAGAATCGCAATGAGGTGGGCTTAGTCTTTTATCCTTGAATTGTAAAAACATTATTGTTGAGAAAAAGGCAATAAGCGCAAAAAACAATAATTCTGTCGACGAGATATTGGCTGACTCTGCAACTCGTTTAGTTTTTTTAAAATAATAGCGAGCAACTTCCAGACTAGAACTTCGCCAAATCGACATATATTCATTAAAAATAATTCGGAAGTATTGATGCGAAGAAACAGTTACGTTTGGATATTTTTTCCTAACAGTCTCGATTGCATTTTTATCGTCCCATTCAATTCCCCAAGGGTTTGGTTCACTCCCTAAACCGATATATAAATTGTGTGAAATACCGTGGACAAAGGTAAATCCCGTCTCTGATAAATTAAAAAGTTTGTTTCGGAGAATAAAAAATGGATAAGGGCTGTAATTCATCAGGATCATTCCGCCCATCATCAATGCGCTTAAAGATAGATTCCTGAAAATATGCTTTCTGGTGAAATTAGTATGTATTGATAAAAGCCAGCAGGAACTTAGAATACCTATAAGCCCGATTGGTTGACGCATCAGAAAAGCAATGCCATTTAGTAGGCAAGAAAGCAAAAAAAGAAAGATATTTCCTTTATTATCCGATCTCCGAATGAACCGTATTAAAAAAAGTGAGGCGATAACAAGTGCATAAGCTCCAATGAAACAACCCCCTTTGTCAGGGGTAACTTGGTTTATTCCGAGGAGGAATAGGAGGGAAGGTAATAGAAAACTTATAAAAAAAAGCCCATTTAAATACATGGACCAAACAAGGACAGATAGGCCAAATCCCGTAAAAATCAGATTGATTTTGGCAAGCGTGTATGTGGTTATTTTTTTCTTGGATGTCATTGCCAAAGCGTTGACAATCAATGTGTGGCCAATGTCATCTGAGTCAGCCACCTTTTCTATTGGGATAAGACTGCCATCTTCCGCGCAGACTGTTAAGAAAGTATTGGTTTTTGAGCTGCAATCAGCGCTTAATAACCAATTGCCAACTCTTTGATAATAATTGGATGCATTAAATTCGATATGTCTAATTAACCTGAATTGGTTTCCAATCACAATTAGGATTACTCCCATCGAGAGAAGAGCCAGAATAAATCCCCATCTCTTATCGGAAAAAAGAAAAGGCGGTGAATTAGGATTGGAGGAGTAATTCATGCAGGCAATAGTAATTTATTATGAAATCCTAAGACATGTTATTGTGGAAAGAGGAATGGGTCATGTAGCGACTTGACCCCTTCTTTGATAAATTTCAAGGCATGGTGATGCAATTAGAAGATCTGGTCGGAGAAAAACTCATCATTGGGTTTCCGGGGACTCGGGCGACGCCCGAGGTCGTCCAACAATTTAAAGACACCCACGCCGGCGGCGTTATTTTTTACCGGATCAATTTCGAAAGCCCGGATCAAATTCGAGGGCTCATATCAGATTTGGAAAACGCGTTGGGCCGCCGCCTTTTGGTTTGCGTTGACCACGAAGGCGGGCGCGTGATTATGTACCGGGATGGGGTCACCATTTGGCCGGACAATTGGGCCCTGGGTCAAAGCCGGGATCCGGCCCTGGTTAGAAAAGTGGGGGAAATCGCCGCCAAAGAGCTCCGCGCCTTGGGAACGGATGTCAATTTTGCTCCTGTGTTAGATGTTTTAACTCCGTCTTACTCTCCCAATATAGGTATTCGCTCATATGGAGAGGATTGGAAAGCGGTGGAAGAATTGGGAACGGCCTATATCCAGGGACTTCAAAGCGGGGGTGTTTCTGCCACTGCCAAACATTTTCCAGGCAAAGGGCATGCGCCGGTTGACGCCCATCTTAAACTTCCTATTATTTCTTCTAGCTGGCAGGAAATGAAAGCGGTTCATCTGAAGCCCTTTATTGCCGCTATTGAGGTGGGGGTGGATGTCATCATGTCTTCGCATCCGCGTTACCCCAATCTGGATCCCAATAAAGAAAACATTGCCACTTTTTCCCGCGTGATAATTCATGATTTTCTTCGCGGGGAATTGGGATTTAGAGGCGTGATTTCCAGCGATGATTTAGAAATGGGCGCCGTGAAAGAAATTTCTGGGATAGGACCCGCCGCTGTAAAAACGGCTGCCGCCGGTCACGATCTAATTTTATCTTGTCATTCTTTAGAAGATGAGCGCGCTGTCTTTAAAAGCTTATTTGAGGCCTATAAAGAAAAATCTCTGCCCATAAGGGAATTGGAAGAAAGCGTGGACCGAATCCAAAGATTGAAATCCAAAAGGCCAAAGCGGTTTGAAGGGACTCCTGGGACGCATCCCGAAGGACCTCTCCTGGCTCAAAAACTCGCCAGAGATGGGATTCGAATTTATCAAGATGTTGACAGATT